>NZ_LS999835.1:300000-380000 GCF_900537175.1 Lentilitoribacter sp. Alg239-R112
AATGAGTTCTTTGATGTTCTGAAGGGTAATGGTCCTTGCAATACGGAGCGTTTGGAAACACGCAAAAAAGCGTGGGATGATGGCGCTTGGGTTCGTGATGGCATGATGGCCCATGCAGAAAAACGCGCAGCGCGCAAACAAGCAGCGGAGTAAATTAAGATGTCTAAAGTTTCAAAAGAATGGCCTCTCTGGGAAGTCTTTATTCGCGGTCAACACGGCATGAGCCATCGTCATGTTGGTTCACTACATGCCCCCGATGCGGAGATGGCAATTAAAAATGCTCGTGATGTTTATACACGCCGAAATGAGGGAGTAAGCATCTGGGTGGTTGAAGCAAATCATGTAACCGCATCAAGTCCTTCGGATAAAGGCCCACTATTCGAGCCTGCAAAATCCAAGGTTTATCGTCATCCAACTTTTTATGAAATTCCAGAAGAAGTAGGTAAGATGTAATGAGTGCTTTATATGAATTTTTACTTCGCCAAGGTGACAATACACTTGTGCTTGGGCACCGTGTGTCAGAATGGTGTGGAATTGGGCCTGTGCTGGAAGAAGATATAGCACTTGCAAATACCGCGCTTGACCTGATCGGACAAACACAAATGTGGCTTGGTTATGCCGGAGAAGTTGAGGGCAAAGGGCGTAGTGCGGATGATCTTGCATATTTGCGCGATCCGCATGCCTTTAGAAATCTTTTGATGTTGGAAACGCCAAACCGTGATTTCGGTAATACGATGATGCGTCAATTTTTATTTGATGCTTATCAGGTCCAATTTCTTGCAGCATTGGAGAAATCATCCGATCAGAGGGTTGCAGACATAGCAACCAAATCACTAAAGGAAGCGCAATATCATCTGGAAAGATCGTCTGATATCGTTATTGCTTTGGGCGATGGCACGGATGAGAGCAAAGAAAAAATGCAAAAGGCACTCAATCGTTTGTGGCCATATATTGGTGAAATGTTTGAAAGTGATAGCATCGACCAAGCAATGGTTGATGCTGGCATTGCTCCTGATCCAGCATCCATCCGCGTTGAATGGGATCAGATCATTCAACGCGTTATGAGCGATGCTTATCTGCAGTTGCCAGAAGATGCATTTACACATCTTGGTGGAAAAAATGGCAAACGACATACAGAGCATCTTGGTCATATGCTTGCGACGATGCAGACATTGCAACGTTCACACCCTGGCGCAACCTGGTAATTGATATGGTCATAACTCGCGCTTCAACGGATGAGATATGGATTTGGCTGGATGGAGTTCCTGATCCTGAAATTCCTGTAATTTCGGTTGTTGATCTAGGTGTTATCAGAGATGTTTCCTGGCAGGATGATGTTCTGGAGATAACGATCACGCCAACTTATTCGGGCTGTCCGGCTATGTCTGTCATCTCACTGGATATCGAGACAGAGCTTGCAAGAAGAGGCTTGAAGAATACCAGGATCAAAACTCAGATAGCACCTGCCTGGACAACAGACTGGTTATCAAAAAAAGGTAGAACTGAGCTAGAGAAGTTCGGTATTGCTCCACCGCGCCCAGCGGGTGGCCCGGAGCGGTGCCCGCATTGCAAATCTCTTGATGTGGAGAAAATTAGTCAGTTTGGCTCAACCCCATGTAAGGCTCAATGGCGGTGCAAAACCTGCCTTGAACCTTTCGATTATTTTAAATGTATTTAGGAGGTGGAAATGGTTCAGTTTCATGATCTAGCAGTCACAGATATTAAGAAAACCATTCGCGATGCAGTCGTGGTAACCTTAAAACCTGAGGATGCTGATGCATTCGATTTTGTTCAAGGTCAATATCTAACTTTTCGTAAAAAATTTGACGGCGAGGAGCTAAGACGTTCCTACTCTATTTGCGCTGGTAAAGATGATAATATTCTACAAGTAGGCATCAAACGTGTTGATGGTGGTGCCTTCTCAACCTGGGCAAATACAGAACTAAAGGTTGGTGACCGGTTGGAGGCCATGCCTCCGATGGGGAATTTTTACAACTTAAATGAAAGCCCGTCTGACCCGGACTATTTATGCTTTGCTGCTGGTTCCGGCATCACACCGATCTTATCCATTTTGCGGACAGGTTTGGCACGTGATCTTACGGCGCGATATACCCTTGTTTATGCGAACCGTAATGTAAACACGATCATGTTTCGTGAAGAGCTTGAGGATCTAAAGAATGAATATTTGGATCGATTAAGCATCATCCATGTTCTTGAAGACGATTCTCAAGATATCGAATTATTTTCGGGACGTATTGATGCGGACAAATGTGCCGGATTGTTTGAACATTGGATTGATCTCGAAAATGTCGATACCGCCTATATTTGCGGTCCAGAACCTATGATGTTGACAGTCTCTGATGCTCTGAAAGCAAATGGTCTTAACAAAGATCAAATACGTTTTGAATTGTTTGCCAGCGGCCAGCAAGGGCGCGCAAAAAAACGTGCTGCCTCTGCTGATGCGCAGACGGCTGACGTCTCTGCGAAAATAACTTTAGCCGGTGAAACGCGTTCATTTGAGATGTCCAACGATACAAGTCTTCTGGAAGCGGCTTTGCAGAACAAGCTTGATGCACCGTTTGCCTGTAAATCGGGAATATGTTCCACTTGCAAGGCCAAGGTTGTAGAAGGTGAAGTTGAGATGATCGCCAATCACGCTCTTGAAGATTATGAAGTCGATGCAGGCTTTGTTCTTACCTGCCAGTGCTATCCAGTTTCCGATAAAGTGGTTTGGGACTATGACCAGGCAGGTGGTTAGGTATACAAGATTGCTTGGTACTTAAGCGCCTAGAAGTGTCATGATTTTCTATAAAATGGAAATATTGACGTAAATCAAAAACATTGTGTTCATTTTCATTACTCTTGAAGTTCAAGACATAAGAGCGATCCAAGCAAATCGATTCGAATTTTGGGTCACTTTGCTAAGGCAAATGCTTTTGCTGTGCTTGATTAGAGAGGATTGTAATAATGCGCGATTTTAAAATTCCACGACGTTCTTTTCTTGGCGGCTCAGCGATCGGTCTTGCTGCTTTAGGTACATCAAGCGCAGTGACGGAAGTGGTTGCCACAACTCGCATTTCTACCAAAGCACGCGTGGTTATAATCGGTGCAGGTGCAGCTGGAACATCTCTCGTCAATAGGCTTGTTAAGCGGTTTGATGGTGCCGTTATTACAGTAATAGATGGCCGCAAACTGCATCTTTATCAACCTGGTTTAAGTCTTGTTGCCGCAGGATTAAAACCAGCGAATTACACTGTTTCTCAAACAAGAGATTGGCTTCCCAAAGATATTGCATATGTAAATGATATGGTGGCCTCTATTGATCCGGTTGGCAAAATTGTTTCGACAACAGCAGGAGATAATATTCCCTACGATTTTCTTATTGTCGCCCCGGGCTTGGTGCTGGATCATGATGCAATTGAAGGTTTCTCGCTTGATCTTGTCGGGACAAACGGCATTGGAGCGCTTTATGCAGGACCAGAATATGCAGCCAAAACATGGATGGCTGCCTCAAAGTTTACGCAAGAGGGTGGCGTAGGTGTTTTCACGCGTCCCGCTACAGAAATGAAATGTGCAGGCGCACCATTGAAGCACACTTTCCTGATTGATGACATAGCAAGCAGAGAAATTGGGCGTAGCAAATTTGAAATTAATTATGCAGCCCATAGTAAGTCATTGTTTGGTGTTCCCATAGTATCAGAAAAGGTACGGATGTTGTTTGACGATCGTGGGATTAAGCCAGTTTATTCTCATGTTCTAAAAACGATTGATCCTGGTCGGCGTATGGCAACTTTTAAAACACCTGCGGGCGATCAGGAAATGGAATATGACTATTTACATGTTATTCCGCCACAGCGTGCACCAGATGTTATTCGTCAATCTGGTTTGAGCTGGTCGGATAAATGGATCGATCAGGGCTGGGTCGAATGTGATAAACAAACCCTACGCCATCTGCGCTATCCTGAAATTTTTGCATTGGGCGATGTTGCGGGCGTTCCCAAAGGGAAAACTGCTGCTAGTGTAAAATGGCAAGTTCCGGTGGTTGAAGACCATCTCGTTGCGGCTATCGAAGGAAAAGAGGGAACTCGACTTTATGATGGGTATACGTCTTGCCCTCTCATTACACGTGTTGGACGGGCAATGTTGATTGAGTTTGATTATCAAAACAATCTGACACCAAGTTTCCCAGGCATTATAGCGCCGCTAGAAGAGCTTTGGATCAGTTGGTTGATGAAAGAGGTTGCGCTTAAAGCAACATATAACGCCATGTTGCGCGGCAAAGCATAGGGAGAAGTTAGATGAAAGAATTAACTTTTGAAACAATGCTGGCGGTCTTTGAAGAGATTTTTGGTCGCGGTTTATTTTGGACGATGGTTGTCGTCGCGTTGCTCATTACCATTGCATACCTTTACGTTCTTTTTCGAGATCGAGCGATGTCGATGCGTAAGTTCGTTTTGGCACAACTTTCAATGCCTATCGGAGCTATTGGCGCAGTGTTATTTTTGCAAGAAGTAACCAGTTCCAACTTTGCAGACATTGGAGGCTCAATAGATGTATTTGTACTGCTCAGTGTGGCGGCGATTGGCGCGGTAGGTATTGCAATTTTGGTTTATACATTGCAGTCGCTGTTTAGAAGTTAGTTATATCCAAAGAACTTAAAGCCCGGGAATGCCTTTTAAACAAAGCTTGCTGACAATCTGCGCATAATCTTCACGCTGTTTTTTACCTGCACCTGCATTCCACATGTAAAACCAATTAAGCATGCCAAAGAGTGACATCGTTGCTGCGCGTAATTTATCTTTGTCACCATCGAAAATAGCAGGCGCTATGCCATCCACCAGGACAGCAACGTGTTTGACCAAATCGCGTTGGTAGCCAACTAAAATATCTTGCTGCTTCTTCGGCAGATGTTTAATGGCTTCGGCCTGTAGCCGATGCTCATTATCGGCGCCTTTATATGCCAGCAGTATTTCTAGAATTGTTGCTTCCAATCGCCCCTCTGGCGTCAAATCCTCTAATGACATGGAGCATATGCGGTCTCGCAATTCAGACAAATAATTATCCAATATGTCGAAAAGTATATCGTCCTTGCTTTTATAATAATGATAGATGTTAGCTTTGGAAATTTGGCAGGCTTTGGCAACGCTGCTTACGGATGCTCGGTCAAAGCTCTCCTCGGCGAATAATTTTGCTGCTCGATCCAGGATCAAGCGGCTTTTATCATCATAGTCTTTAGCAATTGTGCGGGCCACTCAGCGCTCACCTTCTCTATTATCGACAACACGTTGGGCTTTGCCTTGTGAACGCTCCACAGCGCCAGGGTCACCAACGACGATCTCAGTTGATATTCCTACCACATCTTTGATACGCTTTGTAAGCATGCGAGCGGCTGCATCCTTGCTGAGCTCGTCAGCCGCATCAGCATTTGCTTCCACATGTACGCGCATCGCATCCATGCGACCTGCACGGTATAATTCAATTTGGAAATGCGGTGCAAGACCACCTGTTGCCATTAACTGTTCTTCGATCTGGGTGGGAAATACATTTACACCACGCAGTATGATCATATCATCAGTACGACCTGTAATTTTTTCCATACGACGCATGGCACGAGCTGTGCCCGGCATGAGTCTGGTTAAATCTTTTGTCCGATAACGGATCATCGGTATTCCCTCTTTAGTCAGAGTGGTGAAGACCAATTCGCCTCGCTCTCCATCTTTGACAGGCTCCAAAGTGTTTGGATCGACAATTTCTGGATAGAAGTGATCTTCCCAAACATGCAAGCCATCTTTCGATTCGACACATTCATTGGCAACGCCAGGCCCCATAATTTCTGACAATCCATAGATGTCCACAGCATGCATGTCAAAAGCGCGTTCAACCTCATCACGCATAGCATTGGTCCATGGTTCTGCCCCAAAAATACCGACTTGTAATGAACTTTCACGCGGGTCCAGTCCCTGTTTATGAAATTCTTCCAAGATATTGAGCATATAAGAGGGTGTTACCGTAATAGCTTGTGGTTTGAAATCGTTTATCAGGCCAACCTGTTTTTGTGTTTGCCCGCCGCTCATAGGCACAACCGTCGCGCCTAAACGTTCAATGCCGTGGTGAGCGCCAAGCCCTCCTGTGAAAAGGCCATAACCATAAGAATTGTGAACCATTTCACCGGGTCTTACGCCTGCAGCTCTCAGCGAGCGTGCAACCATGTCGGCAAAGACATCGCAGTCATTTTTAGTATAACCCACAACGGTGGCTTTACCTGTTGTTCCTGATGATGCGTGAATTCGTTGAATCTTCTCGCGGGGTACTGCGAATAAACCGAACGGATAATTATCGCGAAGGTCATCTTTAACAGTGAATGGGAATTTTGAAATGTCGCTCAATGTTTTCAGGTCATCCGGGTGGACACCCTTTTCATCGAACCGCTTTTTATACATCGGAACATTATTATAAGCGTGATTTAACGACCACTTCATACGTTGCAATTGAAGGGATGAAATTTCATCCCGACTGGCAATCTCTATAGGCTCCAGTTCTTCACGTTTTGCTCCAAGATCTTTCATTTTATTCCTCCGAAAAAAGGTGCCCGCTGATCGCCCGAGATGCGCCTCTGAACACAGCAATAATTTCATTATTCTGATTGGTAACAGTCACATCAGTTATGCCGTTGCGACCTGTAAGATTAGTTTCTTGAGCGTTGGCTGTCAGTATGTCCCCTACCTTTGCGGGCGCTAGATAACTGATCGAATTGTGCTGCGCGACGGTGGATTGATTGCGGCTATTGCATGCAAAAGCAAATGCACTATCGGCAAGCGCAAAGGTAATTCCTCCATGACAAATACCGTGACCGTTGGCATGGTGAGCCTCAATTTTCAAGCGTATCGTTGCACAACCTTCATCGACTTCAACCATTTCCATGCCAATCCAAGTGCTGGCATTATCGTCATTCCACATGGTTTCGGCAGATTTTTCGGCGCGTTGTTTTGGTGTCATGTTCATTGTCCTGCGAAATTTGCTGCCCGTTTTTCTAAAAATGCGCTGACGCCTTCGGCATAGTCAGATGTTTCACCGCAGAGCTTCTGGCTTTTAGCCTCCAGCTCCAATTGTTCATCCAATGAATTCGTGTGTGCAGCCTGAATAGCCTTTTTTGTCATGCCGAGACCAACTGTCGGGCCATTGGCCATTTGAATTGCTAAGGCCTCTGCATCCTTTATAAATGTTTCATCTGGTAGGGCTTTCCAGATTAAACCCCACTCGGCAGCCTGAATGGCGCTGAGTGGTTCGGCTGTCATTGCCAATGCTTTTGCTCGTGCTTCACCTAAAAGCTTGGTTAAAGACCAACTCCCGCCACCATCCGGCACCAAGCCAACTTTGGCAAAAGACTGAATAAACTTTGCACTTTCAGTCGCCACGACAATATCGCAAGCCAGTGCGATATTTGCGCCAGCTCCCGCCGCTACCCCATTTACTGCACAGATTATCGGAATATCGAGAGAGCGTATGAGACGTACGAGAGGGTTATAAAAATTTGCAATTGTTGTACCCAAGTCTGGTGGCGTATCCATTTTGGAAGGATCTCGGTCACCCAAATCCTGACCCGCACAGAACCCGCGTCCAGCGCCAGTAAGTAAAACAGCGCGCGCGCCGTTATCGCGTGCACTTTCAAGCGCCTTACGTAATGCTAAATGCATTTCGTCATTAAAACTATTTAGCCGATCAGGTCGGTTCAACGTAATCTTGACTAGATTACCAATTTGTTCGGTTAGAATTGTTTCACTCATATGATGACCTCCCGCATTCAGCATTTTCATACTTGCATAAACCGTCTGGTTGGTCAATAATAGAGTTCTGAGAGAGGTAAAGGAACTTCAAATGCAGGCTCAATTGGTTACTGTTGATATGGTTGATGAGATCGCGATCGTTCGCGTAGATAATCCGCCGGTAAATGCAACATCAACCGCTATGAGGATTGGTCTGTTGGATGCTGTGCATGAAGTGGAACAGCTGGGCGCTCTAGCTGCCATTCTGATTGGTAAAGGTAGAACATTTATTGCTGGTGGCGATATGAGCGAGTTTGATGCGCCACCCGTAGAACCGCACTTACCTGATGTTGTGCAGGCGATAGAAGATAGTTCAGTGCCGTTTATTGCTGCGATGCATGGAAATGTGCTTGGCGGTGGGCTTGAGATTGCTATGGGTTGCGCTTGGCGTATTGCGCTTGAAGGTACAAAATTTGGAATGCCTGAAGTCAATGTAGGACTTATTCCGGGTGCAGGTGGAACACAGCGCTTGCCTCGTTTGGTTGGAACCAAACTTGCATTGGATATGTGTGCCAACGGCACAATGATTAAAGCAGAAGAATTTTATTCAGCGGGTGGGGTGGATCTCATCGTTGCGGCTAATCTTGAGATCGAGGCCATTGTGTTTGCAAAAAAAAACAAGTGCCGCCCATCAAAAATTTGTACCCGTACAGCCTTACAATGCAGCGCTGAGGAGTTGGAGCTTGCGCGTACTCAGATTGAAAAGAAGGCCAGAGGGCGACAGGCACCACTTCTGAATTTTGAAGCCGTCCAGTGGTCTGCTGAACCTTTTAATGTGGGGCAGCCTAAGGAACGTTCGCTCCATTTGGAACTTCGACAGTCTGACGAAAGTAAAGCATTGCGCCATGCTTTTTTCGCTGAGCGGTCTGTTGCCAAGCCATCAGTTATTCACGGTGTTCACCCGCTTGAGATCAAAAAAGTAGTTGTTGTTGGCGGTGGATTGATGGGGTCTGGTATTGCAACATCCCTTTTGAATGCTGGCAAGATTGTTACGCTTATTGAGCGCGATGAAAGTGCATGTGAGCAGGCCATTCAACGTGTTGAGCAAAATCTAACAGCTGCAGAGAAGCGTGGTTTAATTACATCAGAGCAACAACTAGCGCGTTTGAAGCTCTTTACCACAACTCTTGATTACCGAGATAGCAACGGACATGATCTGGCTATTGAGGCGGTTTTTGAAGATGTTGCAGTAAAACGCAAGGTGTTTAACTCTCTCGGAAAATTTATGGATGAGGATGCAATATTAGCAACCAATACATCCTATCTGGATCCACAAAACATATTTGAGGGTATCGCAAATCCGGAGCGTTGCGTAGGACTGCACTTCTTTAGCCCTGCTCATATTATGAAATTGTTGGAAGTGATTTATCTGCCACAAACGTCGGCACAAACAGTAAGCACGGCATTTGCATTAGCGAAGACCCTTCGAAAAACGGCAGTCCTTTCTGGCATTTGTGATGGGTTTATTGGTAACCGTATTTTGGCTGCATATCGGCGAGAAGCAGAATTTTTACTTGCAGATGGCGCATTGCCCGAAGAGGTTGATCAAGCCATGCGAGACTTTGGCATGGCAATGGGGCCTTTTGAAGCGCAAGATATGAGCGGTTTGCAAATTGCCTGGGCCAATCGAAAATTGCAAGCTCAAACACGTAATCCAAACATGCGATATGTGACAATTGCGGATCATTTATGTGAGATTGAAAGGTTTGGTCAACACAGCGGCAAAGGCTGGTATGATTATCCGAGCGGACCAAAGTCAAAAGTGGCGTCTGAGGATGTTACTAATATCATCGAAGACTATTCTACGGCCAACAACATTACCCGCAGAAATTACTCCAACGATGAAATTGCAGACCGTCTATTAGCCATCATAGCTAACGAAGGCGCGTTGATCGTTGAAGAAGGAATTGCTGAAAATGCGGCAGCGGTAGATGTGGTCAAATTACATGGCTACGGCTTTCCTCGCTGGCGCGGTGGACCCATGCATTTTGCCCTTCAACACAAACGCAAGGCTTTTTCACAGATTCTAAAACAAAGTGCAGCGGAAAGCGGTGAGACATATTTGATAGCCGCGGCCTTCCGCGACTGATCCAAGCTTAAAGAGGAAGACTAAAATGACACTTCAAGATGTACAATCCTTTGCCCACGGCAAATGGATACCGGTCGGAAAAGGCGCGCGCAGCATTGAAAATGCGGTCACCGGAGAGGTCTTCGCACAAGCGGGTAATGCCGATCTTGATGTACAAGCTATGCTTGACCATGCACGCGATGTGGGCGGGCCTGCATTACGCAAAATGACTTTTCATGATAGAGCACGAATGCTCAAAGCGTTGGCGCTTCACTTAGGCAAACATAAACAAGCACTTTACGACATGTCATTTGCATCGGGTGCAACACAATCCGATCATCTCATTGATATTGATGGGGGCATCGGCACTATGTTTGTTTTTGCGTCCAAAGGGCGTCGGGAAATGCCAGATGCGCATGTTTATCTTGATGGTGAGGTTGAACAGCTTAGCCGCAATGGCACATTTTTGGGGCAACATATATGCACGCCTCTGCAAGGTGTTGCGGTGCATATTAATGCATTTAACTTTCCCGTTTGGGGCATGTTGGAGAAGCTGGCTCCGACCCTGCTTGCAGGTGTTCCTGCGATTGTAAAGCCAGCAACAGCGACCTGTTATATTACCGAATTAGCGGTACGCATTATGCTGGACAGTGGCATATTGCCAGCGGGCAGTTTGCAACTTGTGTCAGGCGGGTTGGGCGATATGCTTGATCGATTGACATGCCAAGATGTTGTCGGGTTCACCGGCTCTGCGTGGACGGCAGGGAAGCTGCGCTCCATGCCACATATTTTGGAAAATTCAATTCGCTTTGTTGCAGAGCAGGACAGTCTGAATTCTTCGATTCTTGGCCCTGATGCCAAACCGGGAACACCTGAATTTGATCTCTTTATCAAAGAAGTTCAACGGGAAATGACGACAAAGGCTGGGCAGAAATGTACAGCTATTCGCCGTATCTTTGCACCAAAGCAACATGTGGAGGCTGCCATTGAGGCACTTTCTGCGCGTTTGGAGAAAACGCTGATCGGAGATCCCTCGAATGAAGCGACACGCATGGGTGCACTCGTATCCAACGATCAAAAACGTGATGTACTACAGAAGGTAGATATCATTGCGAAGGAAGCCGAGCGGGTTTTTGGAAACCCTAACAGTTTCGAGGTGAGCGGTGCTGATGCTGCAAAGGGTGCATTCTTGCCGCCTATGCTGTTTCATTGTGCTGATCCCAACAAGGCAGAGCGCATTCATGATACGGAAGCGTTTGGTCCTGTTTCAACTATCATGGGATATGATAATCTTGATCACGCAATCCAATTGGTCAATCGTGGGCAAGGTAGTTTGGTTGCTTCCGTGATTACCCATGATCCAGAAGTTGCCAAAAATGTTGCTCTTGGCGCAGGTGCATTTCATGGCCGTCTTTATTTTAATAATCGAGACAGTATGAAAGAAAGCACAGGGCATGGCTCTCCATTGCCTCATATGGTTCACGGTGGTCCGGGCCGTGCTGGTGGTGGCGAAGAATTGGGTGGTGTGCGCGGTGTGACACATTACATGCAACGCACAGCGGTTCAGGGTTCGCCAGATATTTTATCCGCCATCGGTAATGTTTGGGTTCCAGGCTCAGTTGAGAAAAAAGCGCCTGCGCATCCGTTCACACGGACTTTTCATGAGTTGGAAATTGGTGAAACAATTCACACAGCACCGCGAACCATTACTATTGAAGATATTGAGCATTTTGCCAGCTTCACCGGCGATACGTTCTACGCTCATATGAATGAAGAAGCAGCCAAACGAAACCCATTTTTCCCCGGTCGGGTTGCGCATGGTTACTTGCTTTTAAGTTTTGCAGCTGGATTGTTTGTGGAACCAAATGAAGGACCCGTGCTGGCAAATACGGGACTGGATAGTCTGCGTTTTATGAAACCGGTTGAGGCTGGTGATGACATTCAAGTACGCTTGAGTGTAAAGAAAAAAACACCGCGCAATGATGAATATGGTGAGGTACGCTGGCATGTAACGCTGACCAATCAGGATAAGGATTTAGTTGCGGAGTATGAGCTTTTGACCATGAATGCCTACGAGGTTTGATTGCTTACCAGCCTATTGAAGGGGTTTAAGCTATCCCTTCAATAGACTACAGATTGCCGAGTGGCACTGCGCAAACACTCCATTTTTGAAAAGCCAGATATGGAGCCATGTGTTATCACGGAGTGCCATTTTGCGCCAATGGTGGAGCGCTAGAAGTCTTATTGCTGCGCGGTCTTGCTCATCAAAACTTTTTAAAGATGTGCTCAATTGTTTGGTGGCGGATAAGTAATTTTCAGCGGTGACCTTAATATTATTAGGTATGGTACGTTCTAAAAACCAGTCGGGCACATTGTCGATATCAATGGTCACTTCCATTGTTGTTGATTGAGACTGATCCACGCCACACGGCACCCAGACGACGTTCTTGAAAACCTGTAATTTGGGGAGATGTTCGTCGCAAGTATCATCCATCTGCAATTGTAGTTTCCACCCAGCATCATATTTTACATCTTCCCGATAGACATCTTTATAGGCCAATCTGGTTTGCAAAATGCCATTCTCAGACAACCGATATATTGATTGCCGCCCAACTTTGTTTGAGACAATCCAACCATCCTTTTTTAATCTGTGTAATGCAACGCGAATAGCCTCTGGCTTTATGCCGATATGGCCGAGCAGATATCTGATGTCTTTACCTGCAAGTGATACAGGCTCTTCTCTACCAAGATCACCAAATAGAGTGACAATAAGTGACCAGACTTTGATGGTTTCAAGTTTCAGCAACTCGTCGATATATTGGCGTGGCGTCTTCACAGATATAAATTCCGATATGAATCTGGATTTAAAAATCAGGCCACTATTATCATCAAGCATTATCCTGCGCTAGTAACAACACCCAAGTATGCTGTGTTTCAAGTTGATTTTGGAAGAGTTGGGGCCGTATCTGTTTAGCGAAGTTTATAAGGTTCGGACAGGATAAAGTACATACCAGCTAGAGGTAACATCCAGCTCGAATTATATATCAGAACCAATTGAACCATGTAAAAGCTTAGTAACGGTCGATGCAGAAGATACCAATTGAGTGATTATATTATTTGATATTTTTGTAGTGGCGCTCGAAATTGGTAAGGACACACCAAAGCTACCAATTACAGCGCCATTTACTCCAAGGATTGGTGCCGCATAGCCGACTGTTCCAACAAACGTTTCTTCCCAGGAAATACAATATCCTAGGGTTCGAGCTTCTTTGAGTTGTTTATTAATATCATCAACATCGATGATGGTTTTATTGGTAAAACGTTGTAGCTCACCCGATAGGTATTTGCTTTGTTCTACCTCAGGTAAATAGGCCAAGATAACTTTTGGTGCTGCTCCGGCGTGAAGAGGAAAAGTAGAGCCTATTCGTTCATACACGCGCAGTCCTTCATTTTTGCCGACAATCTGATCAATACAAACCGCAACGGATCTCGATGCATCATATGCACTGAGTAAAACGGTCTCTTGAATTGCATCTGCTAAACGTGCCATTTCTTTCTGAGAAACGGATTTTAATTCGAACCCATCGCTGGCCCTTATGCCCAATTCAATCGAGGCCAAACCCAGCGAGTACCTGCCTGTAGATGCTATCTGTGTTAAATAACCGGTACTTGCCAGAAATCGGACAAGACGATTTACAGTAGAACGATTGAGCTTCGTTGCTCGGACTAATTCGGCTTGGGACCAAGTTGGACGATCAACTTGAAACATGTCGAGAACTGTAAAAGCTTTCACGAGCAAAGCCACACCGGCTGAAGGATCTGACTTGACTTCCATATCCAGTTCCCTTTAACGTGTAATTACCCATTATGTGCGCAAGCATCCCACTATATGATACATTATTTAAGTTTGACTTCAAGACCAAATCAGAACTCATACCGTTCAATATGAACGGAAGAAAGGGAGATAATATGACAACTTTTAGGAAGACGATCGTGGGGGCAATCGCCGCTGGATTGATCGCAACATCAGCTTATGCAAATGATACTAAATCCATAGCGATTTCAACAATTGTAGAAGTGCCTGCGCTTATTGCTGCTCGAGATGGTATTCTCGCAGCTCTTGCGGAGCGGGGTTATGTGGAAGGTGAAACTCTGAAAGTTGATTATCAGAATGCAAATGGCAGTATGCCAACCCAACAGCAAATTGCTAAGAAGTTTGTTGGCAATGCGCCAGATGTTATTGTGCCAATTACCACACCAACTGCGCAATCAATGATCGGTGCCACGTCTGATATTCCGATTGTGTTTGCCATGGTTACTGATCCGATTGGTGCACAATTAATCACGCGTTATAAGCAACCGGGAGCCAATGTAACTGGTGTATCTGATGCGGCACCTATTGAGCCTCAGCTTGATTTGATGCGCGAATATATTCCAGATCTGAAAAAAATAGGATTTATTTATAATCCCGGTCTTGATAATGCGCTGGCCACTCTTGCAACAATTAAGAAGCATGCAGAACCACGCGGATTTACCATTGTTGAATCCCCTTCGCCGACAACTAACGAAGTTATATTGGCTACAAAAAAGCTGATTGGCGAAGTCGATGCAATTTATGTACCTAATGATACAACGGTTGTTGCTGCGCTTGAGGCAATTATCAAGATTGGGGAAGATGTCGACCTGCCAGTCTTTGTTGGTGAAACAAGTGCCGTAGAACGTGGTGCTATTGCATCTATCGGCTTTGATTATCTTGCTGTTGGCAAGGTGGCGGGCGAAATGGTTGCAGATGTGTTGGATGGTAAGGCTGTTGGAGATATCGATGCGGCTATTGCTTACCAAATCTCTGATAGATTAATTGTTGCGGTTAACAAGGGCGCGGCGGAGCGAATGGGTGTTGCAACCCCAGACGCTGCCCTATCTAGAGCAACTTTGATCACTGAGTAAGCCTGTCGAGCGCACAGTCTCTTGGCTGTGCGCTATGACGGCTGGAACCTTCAAAGGTCCACTAAACTGTTAGCGATTGTTGTTCTCACGAAAGCAAAAACATGTCATTATACGAACTTCTGGGTACGCTTGAAACCGGATTAATCTTTGGGATCGTCGCGTTAGGCGCCTATCTGACATTTCAAATCCTTGATTTTCCAGACTTGACGGTTGAAGGTAGCTTTCCTTTAGGTGCAGCGGTTGCTGCAATCTTGATGGTTGGAGCAGAATGGAACCCTTGGCTTGCCACGCTTGGTGGTGGTTTTGCAGGTTTTATTGCCGGTTTTATCACTGCATGGCTGAACGTGCGCTTTAATATTCTTCATATTTTGGCTGGGATACTTGTAGGTATCTCGCTGTACTCCATAAATTTACGCATTATGGGTGGACCAAATGAACCCCTGTTGCGTGTAGATACGGTATTTACCTCTCTGGAGATTTTTGGCATTCCCGGCTATATTATTAACCCGATATTTCTGGGTGTCTTTGTCTTGGGGGTTAAGCTGTCGCTTGATGCTTTTCTGGCGACAGGTTGGGGCATATCCATGCGTGCTTCCGGTGCAAATCCTGCGATGGCAGAAGCCAACGGGGTAAATGTTGGTCACATGAAACTATACGGTGTTGGTGTTGCGAATGGGCTGACCGCAATTGCGGGGGCGTTGTTTGCTCAGTCATTTGGCGCAGCCGATGCATATATGGGTATTGGCGTGATCATCGTTGGATTAGCGTCCGTGATTGTGGGCATGTCTATTCTGCCGTCGGGGACTATTTTTCTTGCTACATTCGCCTGTGTTATCGGTGCTATTCTTTATCGCCTAGCTGTTGCATTTGCTCTGAATGCTGATTTCATTGGGTTTCATGCCTCAGATGTACAGCTTGTAACTGCGGTTCTGGTCGCCGTTGCTCTTATTGCGCAACAAAGCGGGTCATTAAAATCCTTGTTTAAACGAGGGGAAAAATAATGATCAATCTATCGGATATAGACGTCACTTTTGGCAAAAACACTCCGCTTGAGACGCGTGCGCTGCGCGGTGTTGATCTGAATATTCCTAAAGGGCAGTTCCTAACAATTATTGGCTCCAATGGTGCCGGAAAGTCAACGAGCCTTAACGTTATCTCTGGTCTTGCAAAAGCAGAAAGAGGTCGCGTTGAAGTCGATGGGCAAGATGTTACCAGTTGGCCAGTTCATAAACGCTCGGCAATGTTATCGCGGGTATTCCAAGACCCAAAGATGGGAACTTGCGAGGATTTATCGATATTGGAAAACTTTGCATTAGCCTATGGCCGTACAAACCACCGCGGTATGCGGTTTGCTGTGACGCCACAGATGCGTGATGAAACGGTTGAAAAGGTCAAAGTGCTTGGTCTCGGGCTTGAAGATCGCCTTAATGATAAAGTTGGCCTGCTCTCCGGCGGACAGCGGCAAGCGGTTAGTCTATTGATGGCGGCTACAGGTGATACAAAAGTTCTATTATTGGATGAACATACTGCGGCACTTGATCCCAAAACAGCTGACTTTGTGTTGGATTTAACCCGTACCATTATTCATGATCTGGAATTAACAGCAGTTATGGTGACCCATTCCATGGCACAGGCATTGAACACGGGTGAACGTACGGTGATGTTCCACCAGGGGAAAATTATTTTTGATATTGCCGGAGTCGAACGAGACAAACTTGAAGTTAAGGACTTACTTGATTTGTTCCGAAAACAGCAGGGCGAAGAACTCGCTGATGACTCACTTTTACTGGATTGAACCAAAAGACCGAGAAAACAACAAGATTTTAAAAGGAACCCACTCATGCCTTGGATTGATACCATTCCCTACGATGAGGCCGATGCAAAACTAAAACGGCTATATGATCGGGTTAAAGGGCCAGATAATAATGTCGATAACATCATGATGATGCATAGTTTGCGTCCGCATTCGATGGAAGGGCATATGGCTATTTATAAATATGTTCTCCACCATTCAGGTAATACAATACCGAAGTGGTTTCTGGAATGCCTCGGGGTTTGGGTATCCTTTCTGAATGAATGCGATTATTGCGTTGAGCATCACTTTGGTGGCCTTAAACGATTGTTGAACGATGATGCAAAGTCTGCTGGTATTCGAGCGGCAATTGAAGCCCGTACCATTGATCAGGCACCTCTTGATAAGGCCCAGAAAGTGGCAATGGAATATGCTCGCCAACTAACTCGTGATGCAGGCGGTATGAATGAAAACATCATCCACCGTCTCCGTGAAGTTGGGTATAGTGACGGCGAAATTCTCGAAATTAATCAGGTGAGTGCTTATTTTGGCTATGCCAATCGCACTGTTTTGGGACTGGGCTGTTCAACCAAGGGCGACATAATCGGTTTGTCGCCTAATAATTCCAACGATCCGGATGATTGGAACCATAGCTGATTTTGCGCCTTTTTCGTACAAGGAAACCAGATATTGACTTGGATAAAATATATTCCCTTTGAGGAGGCTACTGGTCGGCTTAAAGCTATTTATGATAAATACAAACGTGCAAATGATACGATTGCAAATATCATTACAGCGCATTCGATACGACCCCATATGCTTGAAGGCCACATGGCATTCTACCGCTCGGTGATCGGACATGGCTCAAATGAATTACCTTTGTGGTTTCTTGAAGCTGTTGGCGTTTATGTCAGCGCGATAAATAAATGCGGATATTGTATTGAGCATCATAGTCATTTTGGCGGCCTAGCCTATGATGGGACGGCTGAGAACTGGGCAAATATGACAGAAACATTACTGGATGATTGCCCAGAGAAGGCATTTGATGGCAAATACCTTGTGCTGTTGGGCTATGCAAAAGCACTGACTGTTGATCCATCTTTACTGAACGAAAACGATATCGCTAATCTCAGAGCTGCTGGTGCTGATGATGGCGAAATTCTGGAAGTAAATCAGGTCACCGGTTATTTTTCCTATGCCAATCGCACCGTTTTGGGGTTGGGTATTACGCTAGCTAACGAAGTACACGCTCATTGATTTTATGTAAGGGTTTAAAGAGAATTTCATAAATAAATCAATAGATTATAAGCAAGTCAGTTATTGCTCAAAGGTCGATTTCTATAGTGGTATCTGCTTTGGCCGCACGAGATTGACATAAAATAATAGCGTCTTTTCGTTGTTTTTTTGACAGTACAAAATCTCTGTGCTCGACCTCTCCACTAATCAGGCCACATTTACAAACACCGCAAATTCCGTCTGAACATTTCACATCCACATTTATGCCGTTCTGAGCAAGAATATCTGTTACAGATTTATCCGTCGGAATATCAAGTTCTCGCCCACTTTTTGCTAATTTTACCTTGAATGGATAGTTCTCATATTCTGGTAATTCGGGGACATTGAAATATTCAATATGCTGTTCTTCTTCATTAAAGCCAGCACGTTCTGCCGCCTCTATGACGGACTTCATATAAGGCTCAGGCCCGCAAGTATACACATGATCACCGGTTTGGTATCCACCCAAAATTTCATTCAGGTCTGCGCGAGTATGTTCGTCGCTAAAGTGCAGTTTCACTTTCTCGTGCCAAGGAAATTGTGCAAGGTCTTCTAAGAAGCCAGCATTTGCGCGAGATGAACATGAATAATGCACAGCGAAGTTTGCCCCAATGGTATGTAGACGATGAGCCATTGCGATCATCGGCGTGATGCCAATGCCGCCGCCCATTAAGAATGTTTTTCGAGCTGTTTCATCAAGTGGAAAATGGTTGATGGGTTTTGAGATAAATATCTTGCGTCCTTTGGTGAAAATACGATGTAAAAGCTGTGAGCCACCTCGACCCTGGTCTTCTCGCAACACGCCAATTTGGTATTTGCTTCTATCAGTTGGGTCGCCCGACATGGAATATTGGCGCAGGAACTCTGGTGCGACCACGATGTCCAGATGTGCGCCTGCTTGCCATTCCGGAAGCGGTGATCCATCCAATGTTGAAAATTCGTACTTGGTGATACCTTGGCTCATTTGTACGGCTTTTGTGATCTCCACTCGGATTACCGGTGCGTCCCCCTCAATTTTATATTCATGTGCCAAACCATACGTATCGCCTTGCGCAAGGCGCGTTTTATACTGCTTGGCGGTAATCATGGCTTGATAGGCTTCTATCCCCTTTTCTCGATCCATTGGAAACGGAAATGGCCAAGGATGAGGGGCAAGATTAGCAGGATAGACTGCCAGTGTTTGATCTTTGAACTTGAGATCCAGATTCTTTTGAAGATCGCGCTCATTTACCTGATGTCGGGTGGGGCGATAGGCGCCATCATCCTGAATTTCGAGATCCCACCACCATTTTTTGATTACATTGCGTTCACCATTACCCACGGCATCATCCAATTTTGCAAGCATGGGTGCAGCTTTTGGAATGTTCATTGCGGCCCAACGAAACGGAGCTTCAGCAAAAATACCTTCGAGGTTCCAGGGGCAGGTTTTCATGCAACGACCGCACATTGCCCCACCTAGGTTTGTGATGCGATAGGTCGTGCATTTTTGGCTATCGGATTTCCAAGTTTCATAACCATTGAACATCAATTTTGGCCCAGCGGTAATGGCCCCAGACGGGCATTCGCGCGCGCATTTGTTGCAGCTTTCGCAGAACTGTTGCAACCCAAATGAAATTGGTTTGTCATGCGTCATTGGCATATTGGTGGTAACAACGCCTGACTTCAAACGTGGGCCAAGGAATGGATTGAGAATAACTTCGCCAATCCGGCTAACTTCGCCAAGGCCGGAGAGTAGCAAAAGCGGCGGTTGGAGCACCTCTCCGTCCATAACTGTATGCGCTTTTGCTTTATAACCAAGGCGTCGAATTTGCTTGGCAACAATGCTGCCCAAAATAGAAAAACGCAAATAGGCACGCATTGATTGAGATACAGCGATCCAGTCATCTCCTGAGGCGCCCTCCATGGTCTCGTAGCCTTGATCAATAACCATTGAAATGGCTTGATCATGTGGTGGGGTGATTGGTTCACCCGTGGCATCGTGTGAATACCAGGTCCATTCAGGACATCGCGAAATCCCTGTTGCATCAACACCTAAGAAATACGACATAGCTTTAATGTTTTCAGCATTGCGCAATGCATTGGCGGTTTCATTTGTTTGGGTGGGATTAGGTCGCCCGTCCTGAAGCAAAACAAACGCACCAAGTGCTCGCCGTTGTGCCATCGAGGGGGCTGATTTTCGCACATATTGCCCGTTGCGTGACGCGTTTTGATTGCGTTTTCCCATGTCGCCAAATAACGAGCGCGCAAACATATCGGTGCGTTTCGGGACGCGAGGAACACGGCTTTCGTCGATGTAGGTCGTAGGGTGTTCAACCCGCTTTAGCGTTTCAAATGGATGCGCACCATCCACAAAACGCCGTTTTGCATAGGGGTCAATATTTCGGGCGCTTTTGGCGGTGCCTACCCCCCATTGCCACGCAAAGCCATGTGTTTTGGATCTCGGTTGATCCTTTAAAGGGACCAGAGGTTTATCATGAGAAAACTCAAATTCTGTTGTTACCACTGCAATGGAAAAGTCTTGACCTAAATAGGGATTAACCAGTTCATCACCTTCAATTGTTGCAAGCCCTGAAGCGGCGGCTAAATGATGAAGATCTATATCTGTTGTTGTATGGCTGTGCGCGCGCGCATCATAACCCAATAAGCGGATATATTGCGCAAGTACAACCGCAAGTTCCATGGCGCGCAATGCTGAACGTGCTGGCCCTGCGCCCTTCAACCATGTGTTTCCCGGTTCCTCATCGCGAACTTCACGCGGATGTTCGACAACAAAAACAAGTGCATGTTTGTGACTATCCATGCTTTTTGGTGGTGCATTCATCGCATCACGTAGGTCTGCCATAATGACATCAATACCCGATGCCAGAGACTTCGTTTGATCTGTACGTAATTTCTGCGCTAGAGCATCTATATCGGGATTGTGACACGAATTTTTCAACATCATTTGAGGTGTGAAAGCGCAAGTCGCAGACATCGCTACATCTGAAAAATATCCAAATGCTTTGAGATGATTGGCACGTTCATCAAGATCGTCGGGAACGGTCGCCTGGGCTTTGTTTATCAAGCCATCGCGAATGGCATCCAGCATGGCTTGCGCCTCGCCCATAGCATTGACAATATTTTCCGGATTTTTTTCATCCAGAAAGCGCATTTGCTCGAATTTGGGAAGGTTGGCTATGTTCGAAATATTGTTGGTACGTGATAGGCGCTCCAATGGGTAGGGGCCAAGGTGTACAGGACGTTTTTTATCAGAAAAATATTTCAAGTTCCAAATTCCTCTAGATGCTAATCAGTTACAGACGCATCAGATTAACGTTTTCACCTTCTGTCATTTTGTCGATTGCCGCCATCAATATGTCAAAGGTTTCTGGGTCAAGTTTATCTGTAAAATGCCCGTTTAGTTCTCGGACCAATACATGGCATGTTTTCATTTTTTCAATGCCTAACTCTGTAAGTGTAACTTCAGTGAGCCGTTTGTCACCTTCAATACCGCTTCGTTCCACATATCCGCGTTTTTCCATATCCTTTAACAGACGCGATATGGCGGGCCTTGCTATGCATATATATTCGGCAAGGCCTGAAGGTGTGTTTACATTTTCCATGCCTGCTCCGCGCAATACACACCACATTAAACGGGTAACACCATGTTGTGACAATTGTTTTTCAAGCCTTGCTTCCATAATTCGGGCTAAAAGTGTGACTTTAAAACCAACGCGATTATGCAATGTGAATTCTTCAGACAATACAGCCCTCCAGCAAATTAGTTGACTTACACCATAGCCTATAGTTTTATATAGTTAACATAGATAATTATCTTAGTTAAGCGTTATTACGCACATTTGGAGGGAGAAAATATGCGACAGGAATTTAAAGGATTACGCAGTTTTGCAATTTCAGCTATATCGATGGCTGGTATCATTACAGGTGTTACATTTGCGAATGCAGCTGAGTTAAAAGTTGCTCATTTTATGCCGGCGACGCACCCAATGGACAAAGGTGTTATGACGCCATTAGCGGAACAATTGAATGAGGCAACAAACGGTGAGCTAACGATCCGAATTTTCCCGTCTGGTGAACTCGGAAAGGGACCAGCCCAACAATATAAACGTGTTGTGACAGGGGTAGCCGATATTGTTTTTGGTATACCTGAATATACGCCGAAGCGATTTAGTAAAACAGCGATGGTGCATTTACCTGGATTATTTCCAGGTGGTGAGGCAGCGACCAATGCACTTTGGGACAATATCGATCTTCTTGCAGATGAATACGAAAAAACAAAGCTGCTCGGTTTGTGGGCAAACAACCCATCTGTATTAATTACGCGCGATAGGGCTGTGCGTACAGTTGCAGACATGCAAGGAATGAAAATTCGAACGCCAAACCCTGTCATGGCAGATTTAGTGAAAGCATGGGGTGGTATTCCCGTCTCAATGCCAACAATCGACACATATAACGCGATGAATACGGGTGTCATTGATGCTGTGATGATTGGCCCATCAGGCATTCGTTCCTACAAACTTAATGAAACTGCAAAATATGTCACAACCAATATCCCCTCAGCGCTCGATAGTTTTTACCTGTTGATGAATAAATCAAGCTGGGAAAACCTGAGTGATGAACACAAAGCTGCGTTGGATGGTCTTACAGGTCGAGAATTAAGCTTACGTGGTGCAAAATCTTTCTTTGAAGCTGGACAAGCAGGTCTAAAATTGGCGCAAGAAACTGGTTTGGAGCTAATTGAGATCGACGCAGAAGCAGACAAAGAATTCCGAACACAAATGCAAAAAGCATTGGATGCATTTGTCGCCAACGTCGGTAGTGAGAAGAATATTGACGCAAGTGCATTAGTTGATGCATTGGCGGGCAAATCATAAGTGTCCGGTGAAAAATTAAGTTCAGCTGCTGAAGGAGTGGCTGGCTGGCGCAACTGGATCGAGGTGCCGTTGGTAATCGGCGGTGCCTTGATTGTATTTGGGCTTATGGGGCTATCCGTGACAGATGCACTTTTGCGATCATTTCTCAACATGCCCATCTTCGGTGCGAATGATTACGCCCAAATACTTTTATCCTTTTTGGTTTCCATTAGTTTACCGCTGTGTGTCTTAGCTGGCCGACTAATTGCAATAGATACATTAAAAGCGATGGCCCCCGCAAAACTGCAAAAAACCTTGGACTGGATTATATCAATTTGCGGCTTCACGATGCTTAGTTATCTTGCGTGGCGTGCATTTTCCAATGCATTGGATGCCGCTGACTTTGGTGAAGCAACGCTCTTATTGCAGCTGCCCTTCGGTCCATCCTATTACGCTGTAGCAATTGGCTGCACTTTTGCAGCACTTATGCTTTTGCTAGAGAGATTATTGCCATGAGCCCGGAAATATATGGCATTCTAGGATTTGCGGCCTTATTCATGTTTTTGGCTATAGGTGTGCCGGTTGCGGTGTCGTTGCTCATAGTGGGATTTGTTGGCACAATCTTTTTGTCGGGCTTTCAAGCTGCGGCATTCACGTTAAGTGGGCAAGCCTTTGCCACGGTTACAGTTTATCAATTGACCATCATTCCCCTTTTTATTCTTATGGGAAACCTTGCCTCCACAGCTGGTCTTAGTCGGGATTTATTTGAAGCGGCACACAAAATTGTTGGGCACCTACGTGGTGGGTTAGCTGCAGCAACCATTGTAGGCTGTGCAGGATTTGCGGCGCTATCAGGCTCCTCTATCGCTTCAGCGATAACCATGGGTAAGGTTGCCTATCCAGAAATGAAGCGGTTTAATTATGGAGCGCGGCTTGCAACCGGTTCAATAGCTGCCGGCGGGACGCTCGGTATTCTCATTCCGCCATCTACGGGGTTTGTGATCTATGCTGTTCTCACAGAAGAATCCATTGGCCGACTCTTCATGGCAGGAGTCATTCCAGGTCTACTGCTGACAACAATGTTTCTCATTGCAATTGCAATTGTGACTTTTATCTGGCCTAGCGAAGGGCCACGTGGTCCAAATTTTACAATGAGGGAGAAGATACGAAGTTTATTCCGCGCTACAGGAATTGCTATCATTATCCTGATCACGATTGGTGGAATCTACACTGGGTTCTTCACCCCAGTTGAAGCCGCAGGTGTTGGCGCATTCTTTGCTTTAATTATGCTTATTTTACGTGGGAAGTGTACATTTAAAAACCTCTACCATGTGAGTGCTGAGACACTTAAAACGACGGGTATGGCATTTTTTATTTTGGTCGGTGCAAATGTATTTGCCCCTTTTGTTGCTTTGTCTCACCTACCAACAACAATAGCTGGCACAGTGACAGGTTTTGAACTTGGAACATATGGTACATTAGCCATCATTCTTTTTGGTTACATTATTTTGGGTATGTTCATTGAAGGCTTATCTTTATTGGTCATCACCCTCCCAATTGTGTTCCCGCTCGTGACGGGTATGGGTTTTGATCCGATTTGGCTCGGTGTTGTTATGGTCATTGTTTTGGAAATGGGACTTATTTCACCGCCTGTGGGGGTAAATGTTTTCATTGTTAAAAGCGTTGTGCCTGACGTAAAAATTGAAACAATTTTTGCTGGCATCATGCCATTTTGGTTAGCTATGATCGCGACATTAGCCCTCATAGTCGTATTTCCACAAATTGCGCTTCTACTGCCAAATGCGATGTATAACTAACTTGGTATTTCTAGATAAGATTTTGGTACCTCCCGCCGGAATCGAACCGGCACTCCGTGAGGAATTGGATTTTGAATCCAACGCGTCTACCAGTTCCGCCAGGGAGGCCCGAGGAGCGACATACTATATGCATTTGAGTTAGGCAAGTCTGAAAAAGAATAAAGCAAATTAAAAAAATAGCACTCATTCTTGTATGATCTATTTTGTAGGTTGCAACATAATCAAAATTTCTTTTGCCCATTCGCCGATAATTGGGATGAAATCTATTGTTGATAGAAAGTAAACCAAAACGGAAACAAGTACTGTTGCACCAACAACTGAACCTAGGCCGAATGCCAATCCTCGCATGAATTGAAACCCAAGCATTCGCGGCATTGAATTGTGAACTTTGATATAACGATGATTATTAATTTTGCTCAATTCATCGCGCAGCGAAGAAATTTGTATCTCGAGGTTCTGATCTGACATAAATGGCCTTTTGAAGCAGTAATCTTCTTTAGATTTTAGTTTACAAATTTGTATATAGAGCTACAAGAACCATATCCCAAGATAATACTGGATTACCAAATGATCAGACGCCTTTATGATTGGACCATGTCACTTGCTGCGACACGTCATGCTGAAAAAGGTTTGGCCAGTGTATCATTTCTAGAAAGTTCAGTCTTCCCAATTCCGCCGGATGTTTTGCTGATCCCAATGGTGATTGCAAATCGCGATAAATGGGTCCGCATTGCGCTTATTTGCACATTATTTTCTGTTCTCGGTGCGTTTTTGGGATATTTTATCGGTGCGTTTTTGTATGAAACGATCGGTAAAGCTGTTTTGGAGTTCTATGGAAAAGCAGATTCGTTTGATAAGATTTCACAATGGTATAATACTCACGGTGGTTGGGGAGTACTTTTTGCTGCGGTCACGCCGTTTCCCTATAAGGTTTTAACGATTTTTTCCGGTGCAACTGGCTTGAATCTAGTAACGTTTGCGATAGTAAGCATTATTGGTCGAGCGGCGCGTTTTTTCCTAGTGGCATATTTGCTTCGCAAATTTGGTGAGCCAATTAGATTGTTTATAGAAAAATATCTTGGCCTCCTTTTTGCCCTATTTTTGATATTGCTTATTGGTGGGTTTTATGCGGTGCGTTACGTTTTTTAGGGGTTGATATTGTCTAACGAAAATTCGTTGCTGGATTCATTAAAATCACCAACATCCAATGACCATAAAGAGGTATCATTTTATCTCGCAATTGCCATGGCAATTGTTGTGGGCTCTGCGCTCGCGTTCGAACATATCGGTGGCTATATTCCTTGTGCATTATGTCTTGAACAACGTACTCCTTATTATGTAGGCGCTCCGATTTTGGTGTTAGCTGCGTTGTCAAAAATCATCACGGTGCCAGCTATTATTACACGATTGCTGATTTTAATCGCAGGCCTAATTATGCTTTATGGCATGGGGCTTGCTGCATTTCATTCCGGCGTTGAGTGGCTATGGTGGCCGGGGCCTGAATCATGTGGTGCTGCTGCTGACGGGCTATCTGGCAATGCAGGCGACTTGCTTGCTGATTTGAATGCAAAGCGCCCTCCTTCATGTGACAAAGCAGCATTACGCGTCTTTGGATTATCATTTGCGGGCTGGAATGTATTTACAAGCGCTGTCTTGGCATTTTTCACACTGCGATTGGCTGTCAGAAAAGCTTAAGGCTGTAGTTCTGAATCCCAATAAAGATAATCAAGCCAGCTTTCATGTAAGTGGTTTGGCGGGAATAGCCGGCCATTTTTGTGTAGATCATGAATAGTTGGTTGGTAGGGTGTTTGTCTTGGAAACATTTTAGCTTGTTGAGGAAGCTTGCCGCCTTTTTTCAAATTGCACGGCGAGCAGGCAGCTACAATATTTTCCCACGTTGTTTCTCCACCGCAACGGCGGGGGATAACATGGTCAAACGTTAAATCTTCTTTGGAATAGCAATATTGGCATTCAAATTTATCACGCAGGAAGACATTAAATCGTGTGAAAGATGGATGTTCTGGAGGTTTGACATAGCTCTTTAAACAAACCACGCTTGGAAGTTTCATTGAAAAACTTGGTGATGAAACTTCATGTTCGTATTCTGAAATAATATCCACGCGATCTAAAAACACAGCTTTGACCGCATCCTGCCATGACCAAAGCGACAGCGGATAATAACTCAGGGGCCTATAGTCCGCATTTAATACAAGTGCGGGCAGAGACTCAGGCGACACAGCAATCGTCAAGTTCATCTCCTGATCGATACAACGTTCTCAGTTACGTATACTACGCATCATATGACGTTCTTGTGAAATGAAATCAGATAATTTTCCAAAGAAAATCAAATTGGGTTTTTGTCGAAGTTTTTAATATCTGCGTAATATGCCCAAAGAATTCGGGCTGCAACGCTACGCCATGGCGCCCATCGTTTTGAATATTCCCGCAGGTCTTTTTGATCAGGTTGCACACCATCAAAAAAAGCATGCCCCGATGCCGTGCGTAGAGCAATATCCCCTGCGGGAAATATATCCGGGTGACCGCAGCATGATAAAAGATAAACTTCGGCAGTCCACGGCCCGATACCCTTCAAAGATATCAACTCTTTCAATGCTTTATCAGGGTTGTGTTGTTCTAGCAAAGTGAGAAATTCCGGGCTATCAATCAGCTTATTAGCCACGCCTAAAAGTGTAGTCGCTTTGGCGCCCGATAAGCCAAGGTTCCTTAGTTTTTGTTCGGTCGATTGGGCAATGTTTTGCGGTGTTAGAAAGCCAAAATATGCCTTCTGTTTCTCCCAAATGGCATCCGCTGCTGCACGTGATATCAGCTGTGATGTGATGATGTTTGCGAGGCTTTCAAAACCTGTTTCTGCTCGGCGTAATGGAATGTGATTAAGTTTCTCAATAATGGGAACGAGCAGAGGGTCCCGTTTTTTGAGGTCTGAAACCGCCAATAAGATATCGGCTTGCGAATCGATTCGTTTATTCATCTTAAGGATATATCGTAAAATCTTCGGATGACGAAAATGGTTTCTCATGCAATAGATGTGATATGATTACGGATATTGGAAAATGCGTCCGCTTTGCGCCAAGCTCAAATGGGTATTTACACCGTGGCCACGCTTACTCGGCGCTTCTCAATTGGCAATTTTCGCAAGACTATGATGCTGAGTTTCTTCTGCGGATGGAAGATATAGATATCACGCGATCGAAACCTGAATTTGTGGATGCAATTTTTGAAGATTTAAGATGGCTTGGGCTAGATTGGCCTGAACCAGTATTATTTCAATCCTCTCGTTTTGAAGCATATCAAGCAACTCTGCAAAATTTGATAGAACGTGATTTGGTGTATCCGGCCTTCCTCTCAAGGAAGGACATTAACAGTCTCATCGCGATCTATGAAAATGATGGTATTCATTGGCCGATAGACCCCGATGGCAGTCCTCATTATCCGGGTAAATGCAAAGAGCTATCACGCCAGGAACGTAAATTACGAATTTTAAATGGTGAGGCGCATAATTGGCGGCTGGATATGAGAGCTGTCCTCGATCAGCTTGGACAAGATGTGACTTGGGTGGAGTTTAATGCTGAGCTGAAACCAACTAAGATAGAAGCTAGCCCTGAGGCTTGGGGTGATGTTGTTATAGCACGACGTGATATTCCGACGAGTTATCATTTGTCTGTTGTTCTAGATGACGCTGAGCAGGGTGTGGATTTTGTTATTCGTGGGAAAGATCTGTATCATTCGACGTCAATCCACCGTGTTCTGCAAATTCTGCTAAATTTGCCAGCGCCCAATTATCGACATCATGATCTTATTATGGCTGACGAACATTTTAAATTATCAAAAAGTGATGGTTCGCAATCACTCAAAGATTTGCGTGAAAAAAAGAACCTCACGCGAACTCAACTTCTGAAACTCATTCATCTTTAGTTGTGTCGGTTAACTTCTCAACGATGAAGACATGACCATCTTTATCAACAGAAGAAGAGATGAGTTTTTGGTTAAACTCATTGCAAAAATGGGGGATATCGAGCTGCGCCATTGGATCGGTTGTCATAACCTCGATCTGTTCTCCAATCTTAGCATGATCACGCAAATAGCGTCTCAGCCGCAAAACGGGTAAAGGGCATTTTAAACCTTTAAGATCAAGTGTTTTCATGAGGCGGCTATACGCTAACCATCTGAGTTGGATTTTCGTTTCCAAAACTTCCAGCGAGGTGTTTTTTCCTCAATCGTTGCGTTAGCGGCAGTAGGAACGGGCACATCCGCTGCATTAATTTCCTGCGGTGCTATGGATGTATTCGCTTCAGAATGGGTGGTCGGGTCGGGCTGAGTTACTTGGTTTGTTTTGTAAAGATTGGCAGCCAAACCAGTATTTCTTGGTGCGTCGCTGTTTTGCTTCCGTGAGAAAATTGATGCAACCGGTGAGAAAGCTTGTGTGAGTTGTTCATTGCGTTTTTCTGCAATTTCGGCCCGTTCTGCAGCGCGGGCTTGAGCTGCGATTTTTGCAACTTCAGCCTGTTGTTCCTTTGCAGCGGTTTTATCCAACTTGGCAACTGCTTCTGCGAAATCTTTCTCATATTTCTTCTGAAAATTTGCATGCGCAAATTGCAGCGACTGTGGTTGAGACATTTGTGGGCAAGCGGCGCTTGCGCGGAAACGCCCATTATCTTCTGCAATTTGATTGAAGACATATTGACGTCCGCAGACTTCTACCTTCGGTGGTTGTTTCGTAATTTCGAAATGATCGTAACCTTCTTTGAGCATGTTCCAAAATTTAAAACTTTTATGATCGCGATGCCGTGCCATATTCTCAGCGGTCAGGCGAAAAGGATAGGCTTGAACTTGAAAGTATTTTTGCCCGCCTTTAAATGCATCTCTTGCAAAACCAAAGATTTCTAAAACTTGCTCATCGGTCATAGAATAGCAGCCAGCTGATGAGCATGCGCCATGTACCATTAAATTGGATCCTGTACGCCCATGGGATCGGTCATAACGGTTTGGAAAACCCATATTGAAGGATAAATAATAGCTTGAGTTCGGGTTCATTTGGTGAGGATGGATCCGGTAGAAACCTTCAGGCGCTTGGCGATCGCCTTCTTTGAATTTGGGGCCCAAGGTTCCAGACCATTTGCAGATGGCGTAATTTGTTACGATCTCGTATCGGCCATTTGGCTTTTGTTTCCAGACTTCGAGCGTGCCTTCTTCTTTAAAAATGCGCATCATAATAGGTGAGCGGGTGCTCATACCTTGCGCTTTCATTTGGCTTACAAGTTTTTTCGGAAGCGGGTGTTCTGCCTTGTTGGCGACGGATGTAAGTGTGTCATTACATCCAGCTAAAGCTAAACAGCCTGCCAAAACGACCCATTTCGTATCTAAAAAAGCCATATACCGCTCGTCTAATATCAAACCAAATCAAATTCAAAACTACGTCAGAAGTTCTACCACCCTTATGGTTGTCGAAAACTTACCATGGGCGTTAAAAAAAAGCAGATAAACAGATTGTGATCGAAATAATCCCATCGAATATTATGTTCATATGGGATCTAAATATCAAATTAGCCTAAATTACGGCCTATTGCCAAGAATTTCTCTCGGCGCTCTTTGCGAATATCATCGCCGGATTTATCTGCAAACTCAGCGAGTGATGATGCGATGACATCACGCACACCAGAAATTACTGTTTCTGGCTCACGGTGCGCACCGCCAACAGGTTCGGCAATAATGCCATCAATGACGCCTAGGCCTTGTAAATCTTGTGCTGTAATCTTCATGCCTGTTGCCGCATCTTTGGCTCGCGCGGAATCACGCCAAAGAATGGATGCTGCGCCTTCTGGTGATATTACACTGTAGATCGAATGTTCGAGCATAAAGACTTTATTGCCAACTGCGATTGCGATTGCTCCGCCAGAGCCGCCTTCGCCAATAATGATTGAAATGATTGGAACGCGTACGTTCAGACACATTTCAGTTGAGCGTGCAATAGCTTCGGCCTGGCCGCGTTCTTCTGCGCCAACACCAGGATATGCGCCGGCTGTATCAACCAGCGTAATGATGGGCATATTAAAACGATCAGCCATTTCCATCACGCGAATGGCTTTCCGATAACCTTCAGGACGTGCACTACCAAAATTGTGTTTAATGCGCGTTTCTGTGTCACCACCTTTTTCTTGCCCTAAAACAGCAACAGCTTGACCATTAAATCGCGCGAGACCTGCCTGAATAGCTTCATCATTTGCAAATTTACGGTCGCCAGCTAGCGGTGTAAACTCTGTAAACAGTTTTGCCGCATAGTCCACAAAATGCGGGCGCGCTGGATGACGGGCAACCTGCGTTTTCTGCCACGGATTTAACCGACCATAAATTTCTGCAGTTGCTTCGCTTGCCTTAACTTCAAGGCGTTCTACCTCTTCAGATGTATTGATGCCTTCATCGTCACCTGAAAGTGTTTTTAACTCACGAATTTTACCCTCAAGGTCGGAAATAGGTTTTTCGAAATCTAGATAATGCTGCATAATACTCAAGGTGCCCAGGTTTATACTTTTTGGGTTTAAATTATTTTGAACCGCAATAAAGCATTCTCTTCTCAAAAGATAGGTGGTTTGGGCGCGGTTTCAATGTGCAGTAGCTCTAATCGGGTTTTTTATCTAGTTTTGCAAGAGGGTGATGCTCATTGACCAGTTTTTTCAATCGTTCATCGAGTACATGGGTGTAGATTTGTGTGGTTGAAATATCAGAATGTCCCAGTAACTCCTGTACAGCACGTAAATCAGCACCATTGGCTAACAAATGGCTTGCAAAAGCATGCCTCAAAACATGTGGTGAGATTTTTTCGATATTAAGACCTGCAGATTGGGCTGTATCTTTGAGTTGCCGGGCAAATACTTGACGCGCCAAATGACCCGTTTTGGATGATGCAGGGAAAAGAAATGAGCTGTCGTCGGGCTTTTTTGTTGCCTGGTGATGTTTTTTATGAAGATCGATATATGTTTCAAGCGCACGTCTTGCAGCTCCAGAAATTGGTACAAGACGTTCTTTATTGCCTTTGCCGGTAATGAGAAGAAACGGCTCGTTACGCTTGAGTACGTTTTTTGGCAGAGCAACTAGTTCGCTGACCCGCATACCTGTTGCATATAAAAGTTCTAAAAGTGCATGAAAGCGAACATGTTGTAGTTTTGTAGATAGGCTTTGTGTTGGGTCGTTGGCTTTATCATCTGCCGTTTTTAGTAGCAGGTCAACATCACTTTCAGACAGTGTTTTGGGCAAGGTAACTTGTGATTTAGGTGCATCAATAATGCCGGTAGGGTCGTTATCCCTTAGGCCTTCGTCATGTAGAAAACGAAAAAATTGCTTCAATGATGATAGATGCCTGCTTTGCGATGTGGCGGCAAATCCTTGATCTGCCATATGGCTCAAGTAGGCACGAATATGATCTGAGGATGCTTCAGTTAATTTGATATTTTTCGTTTGCAGGAAACCTCTCGCGTCATCGAGATCACGGGTGTAAGATTCAACCGTATTGTTAGCTGCACCACGTTCAGCAATCATCATCTCCAGGAAAGCTTCAACATGGGCTGCGCTGAGATCTTGTTTCATTGGTCGCGATAAAGTTGTTCTGAGGGCACTCGGATCGTTATCTCTCGATCTTTCGGCTCGACATAATTGACCAGTGCAAACATGATCCCATAGCCAATCCCGACAATGATGCCGATAACAAACAGCAATCTGAATAATGATGGCATTTAGCTCTTTGAATCCTTTGAAAAAACAACTTCTTTTTATGAAGATTTTCGTAAACTCGCAACTAATATCTTAAGTTGGCAAGTTTGAGCGGTTTTATAAACTCGGGCTTTCCCCTTGACCTAGGCGGGCTGTTGCCCGATAGGGATAGGGAAATCTGGAGTTTGATAATTGTCCGCACAGGATGAAAATGATTTGGCAGAAATTGGGCGGTTGGCGCGCGAAGCGTTGGGCGACACTAATCTCGTGCTTATTGGTCTTATGGGCGCAGGAAAGTCAGTGATTGGTCGAATGCTTGCTCAACTTATGGAGCTGCCGTTTGTAGACACAGATGATGAGATTGTCGCTGCTGCACAAATGCCGATTACGGAAATATTTGAAGCTTATGGCGAACCAGAATTTCGCGCTTTGGAAACACGCGTTGTTAAACGGGTTTTGCAAACTGGTCCGCAAATTGTTTCTACTGGCGGCGGGGCTTTTATGAATGAAGAAACACGGCAAAATGTTCTTTCGAGTTCCGTAACCTTATGGCTCAAGGCTGATTTTGATGTGTTGTGGCAAAGGGTTTCAAAGCGATCGACGAGGCCACTACTTCAACAACCCAACCCGCAGAAAATCCTTCGTGATTTGATGGATGCCCGTTATCCGATTTATGCGCAGGCTGATTTGGTTGTCCAATCACGTAATGCGCCAAAAACTACAGTGGTGAATGATGCGGCAAAAGTGATCGCCGGAGCAGCCGAAATAGCACAAAGCAAATTATCTGAGATGGAAAACTAATGTCCCAGACACCTCATGATTTAACACAAGAATGCGTTAAAGTATCATTGGGAAATAGATCCTATGATATTCTTATCGGTAGAGACCTGATGAAAAAGGCAGGGCAGGAAATTACATCGCGTTTGCCAAATGCCCGCGCCACAATTATTACCGATGAGAATGTGGCTGAACATTATTTGAAGCCATTATCGGCCAGTTTGAAAGAGCACGGTATTGATGTTGAGCCACTTATCTTAAGTGCTGGTGAGAAAACCAAGAATTATGAAAACATGGCACGTGTTTGTGACCATATTTTGGAGTGTAAGTTGGAGCGCGGTGATGCCGTAATTGCTCTGGGTGGTGGTGTCATAGGTGATTTGACCGGATTTGCAGCAGGCATCGTACGACGGGGCATGAAGTTTATACAGGTGCCAACGAGCTTGTTGGCGCAGGTGGATTCATCTGTTGGTGGTAAGACAGGGATTAATACCGGAGCAGGCAAAAACCTTGTCGGTGTATTCCATCAGCCGCAATTGGTGCTGGTGGATACGAATACGCTGGATACTTTGAGCGACCGCGAAATGCGGGCGGGTTATGCAGAAGTTGCAAAATATGGCTTGATTGATCGGCCGGATTTTTTCGAGTGGTTAGAGAAAAGCTGGCAAGGTATTTTCTCAGGTGGTCCTGAACGTATTCAGGCAATTGCTACAAGTTGTCAGGCTAAAGCTGATGTTGTCGCTGCCGATGAGGAGGAGCATGGGTGCCGCGCACTTCTTAATCTTGGCCACACATTTGGTCATGCGCTTGAAGCTGCGACCAAATATGATAGCACTAGGTTAGTTCATGGCGAAGGTGTTTCGATTGGAATGGTGCTTGCATATAAGTTTTCTGCTCGAATGAATCTTGCCAGTCCCGATGATGCGGTGCGTGTTGAACAGCATTTGAAACAGGTTGGTTTACCAATTTCGCTAAATGACATTGACGGAGAGCTTCCGCCAACCGATATATTAATGGAACATATTGCGCAGGATAAGAAAGTCTCACGCGGAGATTTAACCTTTATTTTGACAAAGGGCATTGGACAGTCCTTTATAGCAAACAATGTGCCTGCCGATGAAGTGCGGCGCTTTATTGAAGAAACACGGAATAATAGATGATCGAAGCTTTTTTGCTATTTGTTGCCGCTCATTGGGTGACACTTGTTGCGATTTTATTTCTGATTGGGTTTTCTGCTTTTTTTTCTGGCTCTGAAACAGCGCTAACTGCGGTGTCGCGTGCGCGAATGCATTCGTTGGAAAATAACGGAGAAACACGAGCGGGGATGGTGAGTAACCTGATTGAACGCCGCGATAGGCTTATTGGCACGCTTCTTATCGGCAATAATTTGGTCAACATTTTGGCTTCATCGTTGGCGACAAGTCTACTTTTGTCAATTTTCGGCGAATCGGGTGTTGTTTGGGCCACGCTTGTAATGACGGTCATGCTTGTTGTGTTTGCGGAGGTGTTGCCAAAAAGCTGGGCGATCTCCGCGCCAGATAAATTTGCCCTCACGGTCGCTCCCATTATTCGTCCTTTTGTGTTGATTATTGGGCCTCTTTCAAGCCTTGTGAACTGGGTTGTTCGAGGGATCTTGAGTATCTTTGGGGTAAGCTTGGCGTCTGGCGATTTTATGCTGTCTCCGCAAGAAGAAATACGTGGCGCGGTGGATTTGCTTCATAAAGAAGGTTCGGTGATCAAAGCGGATCGTGATCGCCTCGGTGGCGTTCTTGATTTGGGTGAATTGGAAGTTTCAGATGTTATGGTTCACCGCACATCCATGACAATACTCAATGCCGATGATGCGCCGGCTGATAATGTGAAGCTTATTCTCGAAAGTCCTTACACACGGATGCCAATTTGGCGCGATGAAGCGGATAATATTATAGGCGTCATCCATGCAAAGGACGTGTTGCGGGCTTTGGCCACTTCTGGTCAGAAGGCTAGTGACATCGATTTAATGAAAATTGCGCAGAAACCTTGGTTTGTGCCAGATGCAACAAATCTTAAAGACCAGCTCAATGCCTTCCTCCGACGTAAAGCTCATCTTGCCATCGTGGTTGACGAATATGGTGAAGTTGAAGGCATGGTTACACTTGAAGATATCCTGGAAGAAATCGTCGGTGATATTGCCGATGAACACGATCTTGATGTTCAAGGTGTAAAACAACAAGCTGATGGCTCGGTTATTGTGGATGGGTCTGTGCCGGTTCGTGATCTAAACCGAGCATTTGATTGGTCGCTACCGGATGAAGATGCGACAACGATTGCAGGTCTTGTTATTCATGAATCACAGATTATTCCTGAGGAAAAACAAGCGTTTACCTTCCATAATATGCGGTTTATTGTGCTTAAAAGATCAAAGAACCGGATCACCAAATTGAGTTTACGTCCTATCGAGTAGTCCGGCGACCTACCAGTTTTTTGCTTCACTGGGTGCGGCTAAATCCAGCGCAAGTGCATGTAAACCACCATCAAATGCGCTTTGCATTGCCTCGTTCACTGCACGATGGCGGGCAACTCGAGATAGTCCAACGAAGCTTGCAGATACCATTTGAATTCGGAAATGAGATTCACCTTTGCCATCAAATCCTGGTTGATGTCCGGCATGTAAATGACTTTCATTAATAACGTTTAATTCTACTGGATCGAAAATTGACTTCAAATTAGCAGTAATTGTGTCTTGCAACGTCATCATGTTCTCCTTATTACTCTTCTAGTGTCATTGCCCTGAAAAATGCCATTCGTCTAGATATATTTTAATGGCCTTGGGTAATAGACAATTTCGTGACCCGATCATGTGGAATTTTGATTACCTTGTTTCGCATGGTCCTATTTCAAAAAGTGCTGATGAATTAAATATGAAACTTAATTCCAAATATTTCGATTCGATTAGAACCAAGCCGAAGGGCACAAAAAAAGGTTCAGTCAAGAAGGATGCTGAGCAATCTGAGTGTCAATGGGACGGGTGCGAGAAAAAAGGCGAGCATAAAGCGCCAGTAGGTCGCAATGCCGAAGGTAAGTATTTCAAGTTTTGTGCCGATCATGTTCGTCAGTACAACAAAGGTTACAATTATTTTGAAGGCTTGTCTGATGGTGAGGTTGCTCGGTATCAGAAAGAAGCTTTGACAGGCCATCGCCCGACATGGGGCATGGGTGTCAATAAGAAGGTCAAGCATACACCGTTGAAAGATCCTGGTCCATCGGGCAGTGCAGGCTCGCGTGCGCGTATGAATGATACATTTGGTTTCTTTGAGCAGTCCGAGCGTCAAGCGCCAGAACCGAGAATGAGAAAACTTAAGGCGCTTGAGACCAAAGCTTTTGATACGTTAGGGCTCCCGGCTGCCGCGTCGTCCGATGATATTAAGGCTCGCTATAAAGAACTGGTAAAAAAGCATCACCCTGATGCAAATGGTGGCGATCGTGGTTCTGAAGAACGTTTTAGAGAAGTTATCCAAGCCTACCAGATGCTAAAATCGGCTGGTTTTTGCTAAACAATTTTAAAAATTTTTCCCAAAAATGAGATTAAAACATGAGCGCTATACAAACAAATACGCCTGACATCGAAATATCAGTCAGAGATACGTTTGGAATCGATCTTGATATGAAGGTTCCTGCATATTCAGAAGCTTCTGGACAAGTGCCTGAGATAGATCCTGATTATATTTTTGATGAGGATACGACACTTGCGATTTTAGCAGGGTTTTCACACAATCGTCGTGTGATGGTGAGCGGTTATCATGGTACGGGTAAATCAACTCATATTGAACAAGTTGCTGCGCGCCTCAACTGGCCATGTGTACGTATCAATCTTGATAGCCATGTCAGCCGGATTGACTTGATAGGTAAGGATGCGATTATTGTTAAAGATGGTCAGCAAGTAACCGAATTTAAAGATGGTATCCTGCCTTGGGCCTATCAAAATAATGTTGCGCTTGTGTTTGATGAGTATGATGCTGGCCGTCCAGATGTGATGTTTGTGATCCAACGGATTTTGGAAACATCAGGCCGTTTAACGCTGCTTGATCAGAGCCGCGTTATTCATCCGCATCCTGCGTTTAGACTGTTTGCTACAGCCAACACTGTTGGTTTGGGTGATACAACTGGTCTTTATCATGGTACTCAACAGATTAACCAAGCACAGATGGACCGTTGGTCAATTGTAACGACATTGAATTATCTGCCACATGACAATGAAGTTGATATCATCATGGCGAAGGTTAAGTCCTTTAAAGGTGTTGAGGGGCGTGACACTGTCTCTCGTATGGTCCGTCTTGCGGATATGACACGCCAATCATTTATCGCTGGTGATTTGTCGACTGTTATGAGCCCAAGAACTGTGATCACATGGGCTGAAAATGCTGAGATTTTTGGTGACCTTGCCGTTGCTTTCCGTCTTACATTTGTTAATAAATGTGATGAGCTTGAGCGTTCTTTGGTTGCTGAGCATTATCAGCGTGCATTTAACGAAGAGCTTAAGGAAAGCTCTGCCCATGTCATTATGAGCGCGGCGGGTTAGTAGAGGCACCTCATGGCAGCTGGTCGCGGTGATAACCGGAAAAATAATCCCCCAGGTCAGATAGACGCTGAGCCAATCAAGCGGTCTATTGCTGGCTGCGTTCGTGCGCTTTCTGGAGATAAAGAGCTTGAGGTGATTTTTACAAAAGACCCTCCGGGCACTGCTGTAGGCACCATTCGGTTGCCTGAATTGCCAAAGCGTCCCAGTCTTAAGGATTTATCGATCGTTCGGGGGCTTGGGGATTCTTTTGCGCTTAAGCAAGCCTGCCATAATGAAAAAGTGCATATGAAAATGACGCCTGAAGGCGCCGATGCACGGGCAATTTTTGATGCTGTTGAGCGGGCGCGGGTTGATGCCATCGGCTCAACAAAATATTCTGGTGTTGCGAAAAACCTTACTGCAATGCTTGAAGACAGGTATGAGAAGCAAAATTACACCACTATCCAAAATCGTGAAAGTGCGCCGCTTGAAGAAGCTTTGGCACTTATTGTCCGCGAACGATTAACTGGTGCTAAACCACCTGCAAGTGCTGGTCCTGTTGCTGACCTTTGGCGTGATTGGGTTGAAGAAAAAGCTGGTGGGCAGCTTGATCAACTTATTGAGAATATGGATGAACAATCTGATTTTGCGCATGTTGTGCGTGATATGCTCGTCTCTATGGATGTTGCCGAAGAATATGAAGGTGACGATGCGCCGCCGGAAGATAATGAGAGTTCATCTGAAGAAGAGCAGCCTCGCTCCGAAGAAGAAACATCAGAAGAGATGGAAGAAGATGCAGGTTCTGAATCGGCACCCGCAGAAGATAGTGAATCTGCTGATGATCAGATGGATGAAGGCGAACAGGATGGCGCTGAACTTTCCGATGATGACTTCACTGACGATGGTGATGAAGAAGCAGAAACACCGGGCGAAACCAAACAACCTGATATACCATTTGCAGCACTGAATGAAAAACTGGATTATCGCATTTTCACGCCTGAGTTCGATGAAGTTATCAAAGCAGAAGAACTTTGCGATGAAGAAGAACTTGATCGGTTACGCGGTTTTCTTGACAAACAGCTGGCAAATTTATCCGGTGCTGTGAGCCGATTGGCAAACCGCTTGCAACGTCGCTTAATGGCGCAGCAAAATCGTGCCTGGGATTTTGATCTTGAGGAAGGCCATTTGGATACGGCGCGCTTACCTCGCATTGTTATCGATCCGACACAATCTTTGTCATTTAAACGCGAGCGCGATACGAAATTCCGCGATACGGTGGTTACGCTTCTTATCGATAATTCAGGTTCTATGCGCGGGCGCCCCATCACAGTTGCTGCTACATGTGCTGATATTCTTGCGAGAACACTTGAGCGCAGCGGTGTGAAAGTTGAAATTCTAGGCTTTACAACAAAAGCCTGGAAGGGCGGTCAAGCACGTGAAAAATGGCTCGGCGATGGCAAACAGCCAGACCCTGGTCGTTTGAATGATCTCCGCCATATCATTTATAAATCCGGTGATGTGCCATTGCGTCGTGCGCGGCGAAACCTTGGTTTAATGATGCGTGAAGGCTTACTTAAAGAAAATATCGATGGTGAAGCTCTTATATGGGCTCATAACCGTCTTCTCGCACGTAGTGAGCAGCGTCGTATCATGATGGTGATATCTGATGGTGCTCCGGTGGATGATTCAACGCTTTCCGTGAATAGTGGAAACTATCTAGAGCGTCATTTGCGCGGTGTTATTGAAGAGATTGAAACAAAGTCTCCAGTTGAACTTCTAGCGATCGGTATTGGCCACGATGTGACCCGTTACTATCGTCGCGCTGTAACGATTGTTGACGCGGAAGAATTAGCTGGTGCTATGACTGACCAATTGGCTGAACTGTTTGCGGAAGAACCTAATTTGGGTCGTCGTTCTGGCCGTGTTATGAGAGCAAGCTAGATGCGGATGAGGCGACTAGCGGCACCCATTCTTTTGTCTTTCTTTTGTCTTATTCCCTGCGCCAATGCCGATATTGTGAAGGTCGACGTGAATACGCGTTTGATCGAAAACTTCAAAGTCGGTTCAGATGAAGATGTCTTTGGTCATTTGCAATTTCTTGGTGGTCTTGAGTTGTCTTCTGATAATGATTTGCTTGGTGCCATGTCAGCTATTCGATTAACCGCTGATCGCTCAACCTTCATCGGCGTAGCGGATACTGGTCATTGGTATGGTGGTAACATTAAACGCGATGATAATGGTCGATTGTCAGGTATAGCTTCGTTTGAAATAGCACCCATGCTTAATGAAGAAGGGAAATATTCAACCGCGAAGTGGAACCTTGATGCCGAAGGCTTAGTTATAAAGGATGAGTATATTTATGTTAGTTTTGAACGTAACTCGCGGATTGAAGGCTACAAGCTAGCAAACCCAATGCAATCGGCTGCTGTTAAGTCTTTGCCTGTGCAAATACCGAAACGAGAATTCAGAAGAAATGGCGGACTAGAGGCCATTGCGAAATCACAAGTTGATAGCCCGCTAGAAGGTGCTATCGTTGCGTTTTCTGAGCGGAGTGTGAATACTGAAGGTGATCTATTTGCTGCCATTATTGATGGTACTGAGCCGGGTGTGTTCTTTGTGAAACGAAACCCACCCTATAATATCACAGATGCTGATTTCTTACCTAATGGTGACCTACTTCTGCTTGAACGTCGATTTAGCATCGCTCGCGGTATAGGTATGCGTATTCGCCGAATTGATGTATCGACAATCAAAAAAGACGCGACAGTTGACGGGGATATACTAATCGATGTTGGTTCTGGTTATCAGATTGACAATATGGAGGGAATGTCTGTAACGACGAATGATCAAGGTGAGGTTTTTATCACCCTGATTTCAGACGACAATCATTCGTTCCTGCAGCGAAACCTAATGCTTGAGTTTAAGCTTCTACAGCAATAATAAATTACGCGGCAGCGGTTGTTTTGCCACCAGTTAAATAAGGTAGTGCTGCACCATAAGGGATTAGCATTACTAAGCCCACAATCAGTTTCACACCAAGGTCACCCATTGCCCACGAAATCCAACGTGGAGCCTCCATAGCAAAAAGACCTAAGAGTGGTGCATTTTCTAGAACAAATGTATCTTCAAATCCTAAGAAACCAAATCCAGCTGAAAATGCGATAGCAAAGAATAGAACCGTGTCGATAATCGAGCCGATGATGGAAGATATAAGCGGTGCGTGCCACCAAGTTGATTTACGAAGGCTATTGAAAATTGAAACATCAAGTAGTTGAGCAATTAAAAAAGCAGAACCTGATGCAATAGCGATACGCGGTGTCGCAAGCCAGATTGAAAGGCCAACAGCAATTAGAAAACCAACGGCAACAACTATACGAGCAGATTTGGTACCAAATTTCCGATTGGTCATATCTGTGATCAAAAAGGCTATTGGGTAGGTAAATGCGCCCCATGTCAGAAGATCAGCTAGGTTATAATCACTGATAGTGTAATTGACTGGAAATTGGACGAGATAATTTGAGGCAACAATGATGAATGCCATCAAAAAAATAAACGGAGAAATAGATTTTACATTTAGCATTTTTTTATCCTGGGTGATGCCACCAGTTAAAATAAAGGCAGGCCTTGAAGGAGCCTGCCCAGCGAAACTGAATTTGAAGCTAGACTAAGCTGCAGCTTCAGCTAGTTTTTTTGAAAGTTGCTTTTTGATCAAACGTGCACGTGTTGATAAATCACGGTCGTTTGCTTTCGCCAAAAATGCATCCAAACCACCACGATGCTCAACAGAGCGAAGCGCGTTAGCAGAAATACGCATACGAAAGCGCTGATTTAGAGCTTCTGACATCAAAGTCACGTTGCAAAGATTTGGCAAAAACTTGCGCTTTGATTTATTGTTGGCGTGGCTAACATTGTTACCAGATTGAACGCCTTTTGCAGTTAGTTCGCATGTACGAGACATTATAACACCTATTTATACTAGGCCATTCCCACGTAGAAAATCGCGCGATTTGCGCGCCTAACCAGTAGAGACCTTTTGGAAAGTTGCGGTTTCATAGTCATAATCTGAGAAAACGTCAAGTAATTTGATGGCGTCAGACTGACGAAATGTTACAATGTGACTAATAATAGACATAATCTTACAATATCACAATTTTGTTGGGACTTTCCAATCGGTTTTCCGGCCAGCCAGTTTTCCGATTTGGACTTTAAGAAATGAAGAAAATGAAATTAAAGAACCTTTTCGTTTTTACGGCGCTTTCATGCGTATTCACGACTGCTGCGTTACCAAGTGTTGCTGCAGCTAAAACCGCAAACTCGTCTTATAAGCTTGTTATTCATGGAATTACGCTGGCAAAGCTAAATTTCAAAACCGAAATTAGTGGTGAGACATTCAAAACATCTGGCAGCATAAAATCGTCATCGTTAGCCGATATTGTAGCAAAAATTCGAGGTGAAACGACCGTTACTGGTAAAGTTACGCCGCATATGTTTCGCGCTGATCAATATAAAATAAACTATACATCAGGTGATGAGAAGCGCGCTTTCGATGTGCTTTACAATGAAAATGGTAAAGTCACACAAAGTAAAATTTCACCTGAACCCAAAAGCCGCCCTTCTGACTGGGTAAAGCTTAAGGATGCTGATCTTCTGTCTGTGGTGGATCCAATTACGAGCCTAACTTTGCCTTATAAAGGGCCTAAATCACCAGTTTGCGGTCGTACAGTTTCGATATTTGACGGCGAAACTCTTGTTGATCTTAAATTGAAGTTCATTGGCCATGCTCGTTATAAAACAAAGGGTTTTAGGGGGCGTGTGGTTAAATGTCAGGTTACATTTACGCCTAAAGGTGGCTATCGGGCCAATCATGATTCGGTTAAATATTTGCAACAGGCAAAAGGTATGGAAGTTTGGTTTGGGGTTAATAAGCACATGAATGCTCATGTTCCAATGTTTGCAAAAATTCCAACAAAAATCGGTGATGTTCGTGTGTCTGCTACCGAAATCGGTTCTTAAAGGAAACTAAATCTGAGATGGCGCCCAATTTGGTTCTGCCATCTCAAATTTTTCAAACTCAAATCCTGGCGCTACTGTGCAGCTAACCAACGCCCATTTGCCAAGTGGCTTGGCGCTTTGCCATTCGTTCGCCTCAACAATTGCTTGTGGGCGCTCGCCATTTATTAGATCAAGCCCCAATTGAAACACTTTTTTAGTTCGCCCATCTTTGGAGATTGAGAGTTCCATTGGTGCACCGCCATGCCACAGCCAAACCTCAGTTGCATCGATAACTCTATGCCAGTGCGATCGCTGACCCTCTTCGAGTAGATAATAGATTGCTGTTGAATGGCCTCTGGTCCCTCCATCACTATCTCTAAAGGTCTGAACGTACCATCCTCCCTCAGGATGGGGTTCCATAGCTAAAATATCGATAATGTCACGTGGTTTAAGATTGTTATTTAAGTTCATGAGGTGGTCCAACCTACTTGCGAAATTGACGTTTCAATCCTAAATCTAAGGAATGAATACAGATATTGTCGATTTGCGAGAATTTTACAACTCACGACTTGGACGCCGCGCGAGAGATAAAATCGCGATGGCACTGTCGGCGGTATGGTCGGCAAGTGGCAATGAGCGACTTTTAGGGCTAGGTTATACCTTGCCATATCTTGATCGATTTCGTTCGGATGCAGAACATACAATTGCATTTATGCCGGCAAAGCAGGGTGCTATAGCTTGGCCACGGCATGAACCGTGTGCAGTATCATTGGTTTTTGACGAAGAATTACCATTGGCGGACAGTTCCATTGACCGCATATTAATGGTGCATTCGCTCGAATTTACTGAAGACCCAGCGGAAACGTTAAAAGAGATCTGGCGCGTTTTATCCCCCAATGGAAGTGTAATTGTGGTTGTGCCGAATAGACGAGGTGTATGGTGCCGATTTGAACATACGCCATTTGGTGCGGGGCAGCCCTATTCACGAGGACAACTCGCCCAACTTCTCAGAGCTGCTAATTTTACACCACGTGGAAGTTCAGAAGCATTGTTTTTTCCACCAACAGATCGCGCACCAGTGCTGCAAGCTTCCCCCATGTGGGAAAGGCTTGGGCGGAGGTTTTGGCCCCTGTTTTCTGGCGTGATCGTCATGGAAGCTCAAAAGAAATTATATCAGGGACTTCCCGTTGCAGAGCGTTCTTCACGGCGTATTTTCGTGCCAGTACTTTCCCCACAACCGTCGTCTCTTGGTCGTAACAAAAGAGAAAGTGACTAGTTTTAGGTTTCGTCTGTGAGCAGGAATACGGCCTGCTGTGCTAAAATATTCCATAGGTAATGCGGGACAGTTTTCGTCATGTCACGTCCTGTGTCCGTCACGGGTGTGACATGCTCAATATTCGCATTCACATCATGGCAAAGCTGGCTAAAGTCATAAAGGGTACAGAAGTGAATATTGGGCGTATCATACCACGAATAAGGAAGTTTTTTGGTAACGGGCATTCTGCCTTGTAGAAGCAATTGTAAGCGCATACGCCAATGACCAAAATTGGGTGCAGAGACGATGCAATATTTGCCGATACGTAATAACTCTTCCAAGACCTTTTTTGGACTATGAGTTGCTTGAATGGTTTGAGACAGGATTACAAAATCAAAGCTTTTGTCAGGGTAATGCACAAGATCACGATCTGCATCACCTTGAATGACAGATAAGCCGCGTGCGACGCAATCATTCACACCCTTTTGCGATAATTCAATACCGCGTCCATCGACGGATTTTTGATCTTTTAAGATGCTTAAAAGTGTTCCATCACCACAACCAATATCTAGCACTTTTGCATTTGGTGTCACATGTTTGGCAATGACTGTGAGATCAAAACGTCTTTTTTCAGCTTCGGTCATTTAAATCCCCCTTGCTTCTGCTGCGGAATTTAAAAACCCGGTGACAGTGCTGATCATAACAGGTTCATTGAGTAAAAATGCGTCGTGCCCCTTGTCTGATTCTATCTCGACAAATGATACAGATGCACCTGTAGCATTTAATGCATGAACAACATCGCGACTTTCTGATGTGGGGAAAAGCCAGTCGCTTGTAAATGACATGAGACAAAACCGAGTGCTGGTGCCGGAAAATGCATTTGCCAATTTCCCGTCATTGTCAGCAGCCAAATCAAAATAATCCATGGCACGTGTCATGTAGAGATAGGAATTTGCATCAAATCTGTCGACAAAACTTGAACCTTGATGGCGCAGGTAACTTTCAATCTGAAAATCTGCGCCAAAACCAAAGCTCACATTATCTCGGTTTTGCAATTGCCGACCAAATTTCCGTTGAAGCGCCGGTTCTGAGAGATAAGTTATGTGAGCAGTCATCCGCGCAACAGCCAATCCTTTTGAGGGAATATCATTTGTTGCCGCATAATTACCGCCATGCCAGTTCGGATCAGCCATGATGGCCTGTCTGCCAACTTCATGGAACGCAATGTTTTGCGAAGTGTGTTTTGCACCTGTTGCCATTGGAATAGCTGAGAATAATCGAGATGGGTAAGATGATGCCCACTGCAGAACCTGCATGCCGCCCATGGAGCCGCCAATGGCGCTGAACAAGGTATCAATACCCAGATAATCGATAAGCATGGCTTGTGCGCGAACCATATCGGCAATTGTTAAAACCGGGAAATTCAAACCATAGGGTAATCCTGTTTTTTCATCAATGGATGCGGGACCCGTTGTGCCAAGGCAGCCGCCGAGTACGTTTGAGCAGATAACAAAATATCTTTCGGTGTCTATTGGTTTTCCCGGGCCAATAAGTGTTTCCCACCAACCTGGTTTTTTTGTAACAGGTTGCTCACTTGCGCAATATTGGTCGCCCGTTAGGGCATGGCAAATCAGTATTGCATTTGATTTATCTACGTTCAATTCGCCATGCGTTTCGTAGGCAATTTGAAATGGCGATAGCGATACACCTGCATCAAGTTGGAGGGGGTTATCTTCGCCAAAATGCGCAACTTTGCTTGACGGAAATAAAGCTTCTGAGTTTGCTTTTGTTGCAGTTGTGCTTTTCGTTGCCATTTAATCGGGTTTTCAGTGCTAAATTAGGGTTAAATTGATAATAGCCAGGATTTTCATTTTATTTGAGACAATACAGGTAAGATTTGACGGCACTCACGTCAATCTTTTCTTATCAGAAAACTTTTGTCTGCTCGACAATATGCTCATAAGCGTATAATCGAACACCATAAAATATGGATTTTATTGTTTAAACTGTTGGAGAGCGTGATGGCGGACAAACAAACCCCTGAACCGAATTCTAGTATTCTGGAAATTGCTGCTTATGTGCCTGGCAAGAGCAAAGCAACAGGTGCGACTAAAATCCATAAACTTTCTTCAAACGAAACACCGCTTGGAGCAAGTCCACGTGTGCAAGAAGCGATTAGAAATACGCTCGAGGAATTGGAACTATATCCTGAAGGCTCATCTTTGGTTCTGCGTGAAGCAATCGCATCGGTGCACGGTTTAAATGCTGATAATATTTTGTGTGGCAATGGTTCAGATGAGCTTCTTGGTTTATTGAGCCGGACATATCTCTCTCAGGGTGATGAGGCAATTTACTCAGAGCATGGTTTTCTTGTTTATAAAATTGAAATCCTTGCCAGCGGTGCAACGCCTGTCGTCGTTAAGGAAAAAAACCTCACTGTTGATGTGGACGCCGTGCTTGCGGCGATAACACCCCGAACCAAGATGGTGTTTTTAGCAAATCCAAATAATCCGACAGGTACTTATCTGCCCAGCAGTGAATTGCGACGGCTCCATGATGGACTGCCAAAACATGTCATTCTTGTTTTGGATGCAGCATATGCTGAATATGTCCGTAAAAATGACTTTGAAGCGGGCATTGAGATGGTATCTGCAAATGAAAACGTAGTTATGACACGTACATTTTCCAAGATTTATGGTCTTGCTGGCTTGCGGATTGGCTGGATTTACGCACCGTTGAAAATTATTGATGCGCTTAATCGTGTACGCGGGCCATTTAACGTCAATGCTGTGGCAATTGCTGCGGGCGCTGCTGCGGTGGCCGATAAGAAGCATATTGAAGATGCTATTGATCACAATCTGATTTGGCTTGAGAAGGTGACACAGGGCCTGACGAAAATCGGTCTTGATGTAACACCATCGGTTGGCAATTTTGTGTTGATCACGTTTCCTCAAGATGGTGTACATACTGCCGCAAAGGCAAATGATTATCTTTTATCCAAGGGGTTTATCTTGCGCGCTGTTGGTGGTTATGGGCTTCCAAATTCATTGCGAATGACAATTGGAGGTGATGAGGCGAATGAAGGTGTTATTGCCGCGCTGCAAGATTTTATGGGTAGATCATAATGGGTGATATTCATTTTAATAAAATAGCGCTTATTGGTATTGGCCTTATTGGATCATCTCTTGCAAGGGTGATAAGAGAAAAGAAACTTGCCGAAACAATTGCAATTATGACGCGTTCTCAAACAACGCTTGATGAGGCTCGTGCGCTTGATTTGGGTGATGAGTATTCTACTGACTATGCAGATATTGTCCGGCATGCGGATTTGATCATTGTGTCTGTGCCGGTTGGCGCGTCTGGTGCAGTTGCGAAGGATATTGCTTTTCATTTAAAACCAGGTGCTATCGTCACCGATGTTGGATCGACTAAAACGTCGGTTATTGAACAGATGGTTCCTCATATTCCAGATGGCGTGCATTTTATACCAGGTCACCCAATTGCGGGTACCGAGCGTTCAGGTCCTGATGCTGGATTTTCCGAGTTGTTTGAAGGGCGTTGGTGTATTTTAACCCCGCTTGAAAATACTGATCCGGATGCGCAAGATAAACTCTCACAATTTTGGCGCGCTTGCGGCTCTAATATAGATGTCATGGAACATGAACATCATGATCGCGTTCTTGCAATTGTTTCTCATTTACCTCAGTTGATTTCATACAATATTGTTGGAACAGCGAGTGATATGGAAACAGTCACGGATTCTGAAGTAATTAAGTATTCAGCTTCAGGTTTTCGTGATTTTACACGCCTTGCAGCGTCAGACCCGACAATGTGGCGTGATGTTTGTTTGCACAATAAAGATGCTATTCTTGAGATGCTTGCACGGTTTTCTGAAGATTTATCCTCATTACAGAAGGCAATTCGTTGGGGCAAGGGTGACGAATTGTTTGATTTATTTTCACGCACTCGCGCGGTTCGACGCTCAATTATTGAGGCCGGACAAGATGTTGATGTTCCGGATTTTGGACGTCATCTCTCTACAGATGCACCCTTAGATTCCCAATCAGATGGCGGGAATAAAACCGAGCGGGAATAATCCCGCTTGCACAAAACCGTCTCTGAGTGTGAGTTTGAATTGGATATCGCCATTTGCCCTATTTTGAAACATTGGGAGTAGGGCATTGATCTGTGCAATGTTTTGGCTAAGTTCTGGATAGTTCTTTTGCGCGATTTGTAGAAAGTCCGACGCGTTGTTTATGATCAGATTTAATTCTCCACTTAGTAATCCCTTTGCCGAAATATTAAGAGGACCATCTGCAGAAATTTTCGCACCGTTTTCACTTATGAAATTGAAGTGCTCAAGATTGATATTTGAACTTCGGATATCAAAATCTTCGCCTGAACGTGTATGTTCTAATGCGTTTGCCCCATCTATAAGCTTTGCAACCATGAAAAACTCAGAAGCGGGCAGTATTGTTTTGGTCCCCTTGGTTTGAGCGATTAATTTGTCCGCACTTGCGGCAACATCAAGATCATTCTCATTCTGTCGCAGATGAATTTGTAAATCGTCAGCTAGTAGGGAACCAAGATCTTTAAAGATTGTGTTTTTGAAATCCACGCGAAGGTTTGATGCTTCCACGGAGGTGCGATTGATATTTGTGAGATCAATACTGGCGCTTGCTTTTAGGTTTTGCCAATTGATTTCCAATTGATTGCTCTTGTCAGATAAAAGCATGGGGCCATCAAGTTCAGCGATGATTTTGCCAGGTTTGTATATTTGGGCGGCTGTTCGTAATGCACCTGCGGATAATCCAAACCGTCGTCTATTGTCATCAAATGCTGTGTGCGAACAACGAAGTCCCAACCGGAATGGAAAGCCTTCAACATCTAAGTTGTTACACGTGATAGTTTTGCCATCTGATGAAAACTCAGCGAGTTTATCACTAACACGCACTTTCATTTCATCTGCGGTCCAATTCCAACCTAGATATACTGCAACAACAACAAAGACGATGCTAATGCCCAACCATAATATCTTCGTGCGCGGTTGCATGCCTGCTGATTTAGTAGAATTGATCACTTGATTTGCTTTCCTATGTTGTGCATTGCATGGTGTGAAGTTCACCTTATTGGAATCAATGGCATATAATATGGACGATTTTTGGGTCTTCGGTTACGGATCGCTTATGTGGCGGCCAGGGTTTGAGTTTATAGAGCAACACAGAGCACATTTATATGGCTATCGACGGTCTTTATGTGTTCATTCCCATGTTCATCGTGGAACGCCGGAGAAACCGGGTCTGGTTTTGGGGTTAGATACCGGGGGATCATGCAGTGGAATTGCGTTTAAAGTTTCTCGCAATATTCATGATGAGGTTATGGAATATCTTCATGGGCGTGAACTGGTGACAAATGTTTACATTGAGCGCGTTTGTAATCTTAAGCTACATGACAAGCGTCGTGTACCTGCTTACTGTTACATTGTTGACAGGCAACATAAGCAATATGCAAGCGGTTTGTCGGCTGAAACTGCCGCGCATGTTGTTCAGTCTGCAAAAGGTCAATCGGGGCATAATGTTGACTATGTACGAAGTACAGTAGAGCATCTCCGCGAAATGAAGCTGCGCGATGCCTGGCTTGAAGACGTTGATAGAAGGCTTAAACCGTAGCGGATGATTTAATATCTTCCAGTCTTTGCACTACAAGCGGTGGCAAGGGTAGATTTGGATTGTTTTCCACTGCATCCAGCAACAGTTCATCCGAAGCTTCCTGTGTGACGTTGGTCAGTTTTTCCAGTGCATCTCTAATGGATAGGCCAGGTTCGATTGGGGGTAATATTCGTGCCTTGAAATGACCTGGTTGACGTAAGAATGAATGGCGTGGCCAGTACAGACCAGATACGAGCGCGATTGGAACAAGCGGCACGTCAATGCCACTATAGATGCGTGCGGCTCCGAATTTATAGTCAAGTGGTGCACCCACTGGGCTGCGGGTACCTTCCGGAAATATAAATAATTGACGACCGTTTTGACCTATTTCTCGTTTGGCACCGACCATAACGCTTGCCATAGCTTTGCCTTTGGCTCCACGGTCGACAGAAATCATTTTAAGCTTCGTAAGGCATCTGCCGAACAATGGTATTCGTAGTAGTTCTTGTTTGAAAATGAAAACGGGACTGTCAATATATTGAAAAAACGCAAATGTATCCCAAAAAGATTGATGTTGGGCGGCAACTATGAAGCCTCTGTCTTTGGGTAAGTTCTCTAAACCCTCTATTTCGACTTTGGTGCCTGCAATAATCTCCTGCAACTTAATAGATGATTGGCCCCATGCTTTTGCTTGTGCGAGTACTGTTTCTTTACTGCCGAAATAAAGCCAAGGGAGCATGATGATCAACCGGCCAATCGTGTTGATGTAAAATGCAATATTAAAAAGGGCAGAGCGGATGAACAGCATGAATAAGATCTCAAATTAGTTTTGTGACTGCTTACACGAACTTTATTGCTGCACAAAGCACCTTTTATGATTTAGAATTTGTTCTTAGCTATCGCGCGTACTTTATCACGTATATTTTTCGCCAAATTCTTAGAGCTTCTGTAAATATCCAATTGTTTGGTAACTTGGCGAACGTCTTTATCACTATTGGGGCTGGTGCCCACGATAATTGTTCCCATCTCGCAACGCTCTTTCCAAAAACGTGACATGATCGGGTGGTCTGGAACGGCACAAGAATCAGTTCGAATAGTATTGAAGTCATCAAGTTGCCATTCAGTTGTCTGTTGCATGAGTAATTTACCAACAGAAAGCGTCGAGTAATCTTCATCAAATGTTGTTTTCCAAGTGTAACTTTCACCACCCATAACAAACACAATAAGTGAGGCAATTACTTTACCGTCAAGCTGCAACGAGTGGATGCGAACACGGTCTAGCTCAGCGAGGTTTTGTACGGCTTCTCTTGCAAATGCTGCACGGTGTCGGTCTGCAACAAGAGATGTCTTTTTCTGGCCTTTCCAGCCCTTGTTTTCCAAATGTAAAAACTCATCAAGTGCAACACGGATGTCACCGGGCTGTCTGGCAATAACAAATTCCAGTTCACCCATTTCTGCAAGCCGGCGTCGTTGGCGCTCTAGATCGCGTAAATGATGTTTGGAGATGGCGCTTGAAATATAGTCCGGTGAATCAATTTCACTTTCAAGCATTGGCCTTTCAAACTTATTTGTTATCGCGAGTGGCAGATTTTTGCTTAATGCGATACCGCTCATCATCCGCGCAAAGGAGCTGTCTAGACGAATATCGGGAAAAACTAAAACATTTGGAAGTTTCATCTCATCTCGAGATACGCCTTCCATAAAGTCATCCAAGCTTTGAAGAGCATTTTCGCTATCAATAAGCGGGGTTCCTAATGGACCATATTCATTGGACCAGATCCGCATAATTGGAACGCCAATACCCAAGTTTGGTTTTTCAACTGAAAAAGGTAATAGCAATCGTATACGACTGCGCTGCGCGTTTACATCTCGCATGACGCATAATTGGACGGTTCGATTGTCGAGGCGCGGCATAGCAGGTGCTAGAAAGCCACTGGTGAAAAAGATGTTTGGCTCAAGCGCTCTGTTGGAGATAAATTCCAATTCTCGCTCTAGCTCATAGCCGGATCGAGCGGGATAGATAGCCAGTTCACGTCCCTCTGTCCCGATGCGGATCATTCGATCAGGCTCAATAGCCAGTTCGTTGTGCGTCGCAGTTGTTTGCAGGCTAGAGGCTGCTTTTGACATCATGTCTTGCTCATCAATCATGACGTAGACTTTCTATTAGTTTGGACAGTGTAGTTAGGAACATTTTGTTTTGTCGCGGGACTAAATACAAACATCATGATATCCATTTTTTTGTAGATCACGATGAAAAGTAAGATTGCTTCGATAAACATAGCACCCGCGGTAGCCATCGCGGCGCCCATTATCCCAAACAGCGGGATTAGAGCAAAGTTTAAGCTAAGATTGGCACTTAGAGTGACTGCATAGATAATCGTGCAGATTTTTTGATGGCCTGCCATAAATAGTAGCACTTCGCCAGGACCAATGCAGGCCTTTGCAAGGATGCCAATGAGCAGGATTGCCATAACGGTGTAGCCTTCTATAAAACTTTCACCAAACATGGACAATATAAATTGGCCAAATACTATAACAAATGCGCCCATGGCAATTGTTGGGAAAAATGTCCAACGGGCTGTTTGTTTTACAAATTTATTAAGTGCATCCATGTCGCCAGATGCATACAATGCTGAGAAGCGTGGGGCGGCACCAGCTTTTACTGCAAAATATATAAAGTGAACCAATGCCATTGTTTTTGCAGCGGCAAAATAAATTGCAACGCGTTCAGGAGACAAGAAAAACCCTACAATGATCACATCCGCATTTGTTAAAAGATAGTAGAAACCCTCGATAAAAAAAATGGGTATAGAAACGCCAACCCATTGTTTGATCTCCCATTCATAATGACCTTTTTGAAAACGATTTCCTAACTTGTAAGTCACGGTTATGAATTGCGCTAATGTTGTTATGTATGTTGATGCGAGTGCGCACAGCAGCGCAAGTCTTGCATTTGCTTCATACCCTATCAAAATTGCCCCCAGCACAAATAGAATAATGAGGCCTGGACGAATTATAAAAGTTGGACTTAGCGCAACAATTGGCCAATTGTTCGCGCGGGATGTTCCATCCAATACGTCGCCTAATGCGATCATGGGAATGGCGCATCCACCTAAAATAATAGGAACGAGATAATAGTCTGGGATGGAGTTTTCGAAAAAGAAAACAGCACCAACACCGATTAACGCGAAGATGGAAGCGATGATGATTGCAAAAACACGAGATATAAACGTTAGGCCCCGAATGTGAGAGTTTTGACCTGTTGTTTCATATTGGGGTAGGAACTTAATAACCGTTGTATGAAGGCCAAGGCAGGATAGATTTCCGGCAATAATGACAAACACCCAGATGAATACGAAAATTCCGTATTCGAAACCTCCCATGCTTCTGGCAAGAATAATTTGAGACAAAAATGCAACGGCTGCCGAGAGGATACGAATAGCAAAAGCAAGTAATGCTGTACGTTCCGCATTTCTCGTACCGTCTGTGTTTTCCAGAATTGCAAAAATCTGAGCAAGCCTCGGCAGAGCCAACCGACTAAGTCGACTGGGCATAAGTCTTTGCAATACTGACAAAATTACGTCTGGCACACTCACCACATATTTGCATTTAAAGTTTGTGCAAATTGTAGTGAAACAGCGTTAACAAAGTGTATTGATTAAAGCAAAGTCAATGTTTTACTCAAATGTTCTCAGGTGCAAACGAGCCATGGCAATGCTTATATTTCTTACCACTGCCACAAGGACAAGCTTCATTTCTACCAACTTTGCCCCAAGTTGTTTGGTCATTCGGGTCACGATCTTCTGGAGCTACAATTTGGTTAGACATGGTTTGCGTTTGAAATGACGCTCCGTCAGCTTCGCTGTCGCCAGCGCTTGCATGACTTGCTTCCATAACCTCTGGGGGCTGTGGAGCAGGTTCTTCTGCTTGTTGGGCTAATTCTACGCGCATAAGCTGAGATGTAACAACCTGACGTAGATTTGCGAGCAATGCCTGGAAAAGCTCAAAGCCTTCCGATTTATATTCTTGCAATGGATCGCGTTGTGCATAGCCTCGTAATCCTACGACAGAACGGAGTGATTCAAGGTTGACGAGATGTTCTCGCCACAATTGGTCAAGTGTTTGAAGAACAACAGATTTTTGTACATATGTGTTGATTTCAGGGCCGAAGCGTTCTGCTTTTTCTTTAGCAATATTTTCGACAATTTCGGTTAGTCGCTCATGGATATTATCTTCGGCAATACCTTCTTCTTCTGCCCACTCGTCAACTGGAACATCGACATTGAGATAAGTTTGGATGTCTTCTCTAAGTTGAGCCGTTGACCATTGCGCAGGATATGCATTTTCTGGAATATGTTGGCTGATGAGATCATCAATAACATCCTGGCGCATTTCAGCGACAGTTTCTGAAATATCTTCAGCATCCATAAGTTCTAGACGCTGTTCAAAAATAACCGTTCGTTGATCATTCATTACATCATCAAATTTCAGCAAGTTTTTTCGAACATCAAAGTTGCGCGCTTCGACTTTTTTCTGAGCGCGTTCAAGTGCCTTGTTGATCCATGGGTGAACAATTGCTTCACCTTCTTCGAGACCAAGCTTTTGCAACATTCCATCCATACGTTCGGAACCAAATATACGCATAAGGTCATCTTGCAATGATAAGAAGAAGATTGAACGACCCGGATCGCCCTGACGGCCTGAACGACCGCGCAACTGGTTATCGATGCGGCGACTTTCGTGACGCTCTGTAGCCAGAACAAACAAACCGCCAGCATCGAGCGCTTCTTTTTTGAGCTTTTCGACGTCAGCCTTGATCTCGGCTTCTTTTTTTGTTCGTTCCGGACCTTCTTCCATTTCACCAAGCTCAAGTGCAACTCGCATATCAAGATTGCCACCAAGCTGAATATCTGTCCCGCGACCAGCCATGTTGGTCGCAATGGTTACAGCCCCCGGTACACCAGCTTGTGAGACGATAGCAGCTTCCTGTTCGTGGTAGCGAGCGTTGAGGACATTAAACCCTTCGACACCTGCATTTTTTAATAATTCAGCTAGTTGCTCAGATTTTTCAATCGAAGTTGTACCAACAAGAACTGGTTGTTTTTTATCGGAAGCGGCTTTGATCTCTTTGATAATAGCCTGATATTTTTCTTCGACAGTGCGGTAGACTTCGTCGTCGTCGTCGATACGGGAGATTGGAACATTGGTTGGAACTTCAACCACGCCAAGACCATAAATATTAGCAAACTCTTCTGCTTCGGTAGAGGCTGTGCCTGTCATACCACCAAGTTTGTCATACATGCGGAAGTAGTTTTGGAAGGTTACTGAGGCCAGAGTTTGATTTTCTGGTTGAATAGTAACCTTTTCCTTTGCTTCGAGCGCTTGGTGTTGACCTTCGCCATAACGACGACCTGGCATCATTCGACCAGTAAATTCATCAATAATAACAATTTCACCGTTGCGAACGATATAATCCTTGTCACGTGTAAACAATTTATGCGCACGTAAGGCATTGTTGATATGATGTACGATAGAAACATTTTCGACATCATAAAGTGATTCACCTTTTAATAGGTCTGCCTCTGTGAGAAGTTTTTCCAGCTTCTCCGTACCTTCTTCAGTAAAGTTGGCTGAGCGTTGCTTTTCATCAAGCTCATAATCGCTGTCATCCAATAGAGGGATAAATGTATCAACGCTGGTGTAAAGGTCGGACTTGTCTTCAAGTGGCCCAGAGATTACTAGCGGTGTTCTTGCTTCATCGATAAGAATTGAATCAACCTCATCGACAATTGCAAAATGATGTCCGCGCTGCACCATTTGTGAACGCTCGTATTTCATATTATCGCGCAAATAATCAAAGCCAAGTTCGTTATTTGTGCCATATGTGACATCACATGCGTATGCAGCACGGCGTTCGTCATCTTCAAGTCCATGAACGATGGTTGCTGTTGTCATACCAAGAAAACTAAAGAGTTTGCCCATCCATTCAGAATCGCGTGTTGCAAGATAATCGTTTACTGTGACGACGTGAACGCCTTTGCCTGAAAGGGCATTGAGATAGGTTGGTAGCGTTGCTACGAGAGTTTTACCTTCACCCGTTTTCATCTCAGAAATTGCATTTTCATGCAAAATCATGCCACCAATTAGTTGCACGTCAAAAGGTCGTAAACCTAAAACGCGCTTTGACGCTTCACGTACCGTTGCAAATGCAGGCACCAAAATATCATCGACTGACTTACCGCCTGCCAATTCAGCCCTCAACTTATCGGTTTGTGCTTTCAGTTCATCATCGGAAAGGGCTGCAATTTCTGCTTCCATTGCATTGATGGCATCGACTTTTGGTTTATAGCCGCGAATGCGGCGCTCATTTGAGGAGCCGAAGATTTTTTGTGCGATTGCGCCGAAGCTGACCATGGAAATGGTCCTTTCTGGTTTGCTGCCTCACTTGCTCGATTTTTGACGCGAGGCGGATACTTGAACTTTCATGCCGTAAAACGGTTGTTATTTCGTTTAAGCGTACGTAAAAGAATGAAATAATACGCCGCTTTGCCTGACAGATAAGAGTGAGTTTAAGCGATGTCAACAGGATCAGGCTTATCAGCTGCCGTGCTTTTATAAAAAGGGATATTCAATGAGTTATTTAAAATTCGCTGCAGGTGTTGCAACAGCAGTTGCTTTAACACTCTCACCACTCACTTCAAATGCACAAGATAGTGATGCATTGATTGCTAAAATTGATGGTGTTGAAATTAAACAAAGTGACTTTGATCTGTTTCAAACACTTGATCAATCATTTGCGCAGCTACAAGGTGAACAGAAGCGTCTTGCGGTTTTGTCGGCAATTATTGATGTAAAATCATTGGCAAAGAAGGCCGAAGCTGAGAAATTTGCAGATGGTGATGACTTCAAAAAACGTATGCAGCTTCTAAGAGAACGAACATTGCACAATGCGTATTTTCAAAAGAAGGTTATTACATCAGTTACCGAAGAAGATGCAAAAGCTCGTTTTGATAAAGAGCTTGCGGCTGCAACTCCAGAAGTTGAAGTTCGAGCACGTCACATTCTTGTCAAAACATTAGAGGAAGCGAAAGCCGTTATCACACAGTTGGATGAAGGTACTGATTTCGTAGAGCTTGCGAAGGAAAAATCCACAGGTCCAAGTGGCCCCAATGGTGGTGATCTCGGTTTCTTTGGATCAGGACAAATGGTTCCTGAATTTGAAACGGCAGCTTTTGCACTTGAGGCTGGTGCTTATACAAAGGAGCCTGTTAAAACACAATTTGGTTTTCATGTTATCAAACTAGAAGAAAAACGTGATCGCCCATTCCCTAAATTTGAAGAAGTAAGTGATAATATGCGTCAAGTATTGCTGCGTGAGCGTTATCTTGAACTTGTAAAAACTGCCCGTGCGGAGGTTGAAATTGAGATTTTGGATGAAGGTTTGAAAACTGCCTACGAACAAAATGCTCCAAAGTAGGGCCTGACTAAATGAAAGTATCACCTTTAGCGCCCAAAAAATTTGCGGAGTTGCCGCCAATTGCTGGTGTTAAAATGCAAACCATTGAGGCTGGAATTAAATATTCTGGCCGCGATGACGTTTTGTTGATGACATTTGACACTCCAGCATCGGTTGCTGGCGTATTTACCAAATCAAAATGTGCGAGTGCTCCCGTTGATTTTTGCCAGAGGAACCTTTCCAAAGGTGTAGCGAAGGCGCTTGTTGTCAACTCAGGTAATGCTAACGCTTTTACAGGCGTTAAGGGTGCAGACGCGACACGTGATACGGCACAAATGGCTGCAAACGCGATTGGATGTACCGAGGATGAGATCTATCTTGCATCAACAGGTGTTATTGGCGAGCCGCTTGATGCTGGAAAATTTGCTGGTGTGATGGATGAACTCGTGGCAGGGGGCATAGAAGATAATTGGCTTAGTGCTGCCAAGGCTATTATGACGACTGATACCTATCCTAAAGTTGCCACTATCACGACGAGTATAAATGGCGAACCAGTTACTATTAATGGTATTGCCAAGGGCTCGGGCATGATTATGCCTGATATGGCAACTATGCTTTCCTTTATTGTGACAGATGCAAATATTCCATCAGATGTTTTGCAAAGCCTTTTGTCCATTCATGTTGATACAAGTTTTAATGCCATAACAGTGGATAGCGACACATCCACTTCTGATACAGTGCTTTTATTCGCCACGGGTGCAAAGGGCGATAAAGTTGAGCGTGTAGATGATACGGCTCTGGAATCTTTCTCCCAGGCTCTTCGAGCACTTATGCATGATCTATCGATGCAAATTGTTCGTGATGGAGAAGGTGCGACCAAACATGTGGAAATACATGTTACTGGTGCGTCATCGGACCAATCGGCAAAGGTCGTTGGATTATCCATTGCAAATTCACCATTGGTAAAAACTGCAATCGCGGGTGAAGATGCCAATTGGGGCCGTGTCGTTATGGCTGTTGGCAAAGCGGGTGAAGAAGCTGATCGTGATAGAATCGCAATTTGGTTTGGTGATGTTCGCGTTGCTGTTGCTGGCGAACGTGATCCCGATTATTCTGAAGATGAAGCGTCACTTCAAATGAAGGGTGATGAAATTTATCTTAAAGTTGATCTTGGAATTGGCTCTGGTCAAGCCAAGGTTTGGACGTGTGATTTAACAAAAGAATATGTGGCAATTAATGGCGATTATCGATCTTAACAGTGTGGCGTTGATATGTTGAAACATGCAATTGTTAGGCGACTAGAAGCACTGGCTTTTCGTGCGTGGCCAGCTGCATCAACATTTTATGATGGCAGCTGGTTGATAAGACAAACAGCAGGCCATCCGTCCAAGCGATTGAACTCGGTTAACCCGCTTGATCCATCAGATCATCATCAGATCGAAGAGCGCATTGAGCGAGCAACACGAAGGTTCGAATCCTATAATCGACCACTTGTTTTTCGCCAATCACCGCTGGCGCCTCCGCAATTGGATAGTTTTCTTGATGCGCGTGGTTGGGTAAGATTTGATGAATCTATCGTGTTAATGGTGGATATAGATGCAATTAACCTTGATGATGCGGTTGATATGGTGCCAGTTCAGGATGTAGGCCTTTATGTCGACGCTGCCGTTAAAATCCGAGAGAGGGATCGTGATTTTAAAGCTGGCCTCACAGAGATTGTTACTTCGATTAAACCGAAGACAGGATTTTTTCTGTTAAAAGATGAAGAAGGCGGCGTGGTATCATCTGCACTTTGTGTGCACGATGATGAATATGCGGGCCTCTTGGATGTTGGAACAAGCAAACAATGTCAGCGTGCGGGGCACGCGCGCGCAATTTTAAAGTCAGCGATTTTGTGGGCTCGCTATAATGGTTCGAAACGAGTTTGGCTGCAGGTTGAAAAAGCGAATGCGCCCGCGCGCGCACTTTATGATCAAATTGGTTTTAAAGAGATCTATCGATACAGCTATCGCAAACAACCGGATCATGCATTGTAATGCCAGATGAAACTAAAATTGTCTGCGTGGTTGCTTGCGCGTTGGTTGATGCGGACAACCGCATATTAATTGCCCAGCGTCCGGTGGGGAAATCTATGGCTGGCTTGTGGGAATTTCCTGGCGGCAAAATTGAAAATGGTGAGACGCCGGAAAGTGCTCTTATTCGTGAGCTAGAAGAAGAATTGGGTATTGAAACTAAAGAAAGTTGTCTAGCTCCCCTAACATTTGCGTCTCATTCCTATGACGCATTTCATCTATTAATGCCATTATTTATATGCCGCCGGTTTTGGGGAACACCTCAGCCGAGGGAAGGTCAGGCATTAAAATGGGTGCGTGCTAAACAGCTGAGAGACTACGATATGCCCCCAGCGGATGAGCCTCTTATATCACATTTGCTCGATTACCTTTAATCACATAACTATTTCTAGCCATTGATATTAGCAGAAAACAATGCGCTTTTGTTAAGTTAACGTTTATCACATTATGCAATCCTTGTTTTGTAACTCGTATAAGTGGATTAGTGTAATGGCAAATGAAGAGCTTTGGACCTCATCAGGTGATGATGTTTTTGAGACGAAAAGTAGTGGTACCAGTGCGCTACGCATCTCGGTATTATTTGCTTGCGGCGCTGTCGCACTAGCACTTGTTGTTACGCCGATGGTAGCAGGTGATACTTCATCCAAGAATGATGCCTACGATAATCTAATAACGAGTTCAGTTGGCGGTGGTAATGTCTCGAGATCTAAGGTCATTCAGGCTTTTCCGAAGAGCCTTAATAATCAAGGCTCTGGTTCGAATGTTTATACTATCCGGCGTTCAATCACGCAAACGTCGAACGAAACCTGCATTATTTATGATAACGGTTTGAAGACAGATGGTTGCGAGTAGCTAAATGGTGGATGAAATGCTCAATCTAGTCAGAAAATTTTGGAGTAATAACAGTGGTGCAACTGCCATTGAGTATGGACTTATTGGTGCATTAGTATCGATATCGGTAATTGCAGGTGCGTCTCAAATGGGAAATACATTGGATGACCTGTACCAAGATAACACTAACTCAGTGCGTGACATGAACATTAAAAATGCCTCCAAATAGTTGACTATTTTTGAACTTTAATCTCATCCACATTAAGAGCATCGGCTAAGCGTTGTTTTGCTGAGCCTGGCTTTAAAGGCTTTTGCTGGCTGTCATGTGCCTTCCATCCGTTTAGATAGATGATGTTAAAACTCGCGCGTATGCGGCCATCATGATCGGAAAATCGCTCAAGGTAGATTTCATTTGCCCGCTTAAACAAAGTTCTTGAGGTAGGTTTCTTTGAACGGTCGGTTAATGAATTTGTCATTCCCATAGCTCTTAAATCTTTCATCAAAGCAAAGAGACTGTCATATCGTACTGTCAGGCCTTCGCTATCAATGACGGGAAGGGTAAAGCCTGCTCTTTGAAGAAGCCCGCCAAAATCTCTTATATCTGCAAATGGTAGAACGCGGGCGCTTGCACCGCCAAATAATTCAGTTTCTGCAACCAAAAGGCACTCTCTTAGTTCTTGCAATGTGCCAGCTCCCAGCACGGCTCCAGAAAATAAACCATCAGGGGACAATGCTTTGTTGATTTGCATGAACATGCCGGGCGTATCGTTGGTTAGGTGCAGCGAAAGCGGTGATACAATGAGATCGGCTTTTGATGATAAGTCTGGAAATTTTTCCAAACTTGTAACTAATGTAGCGTCATCGTGGTTTTGCTGAAACCAATCGATGAGTTGAAAATGATCTGCCTGACCACGTTGGCGTATGCGATCCGCTAGATCACCAGTATAACCGTGCAGCTGTATTGCTGTTTTAAATTTTCTTTCAATTACCGAAAGCCGTTCATCTAATTCCTGATTTACATATTTTAGCAAAAAATCTGCACCTTTTACGCTAGCTTTTTCGGCGCGTATTCTTCTTTTCAGAAGGGTTTCATGATCAATAATGAGTTTCATGGCTGACTTAGGCTTCTTAAAATGAAATTATATCCTCGCTTAACAAGTAATCTGGGGTTAATGTCAAGCAAATGAAACATAATCTATCATTTGCATATCTGATTGCGAGGCGATTAGCTACATCAGTTGATCAGCTACTTTACCCACCGATATGTGCGAATTGTGGTGTGTTTTCAAGTCACCATAACGCTTTATGTGCACAATGCTGGAAAGATGTGAAATTTATTGAAAAACCTTACTGTGAGGTGTCCGGCCATCCGTTTGCATTTGATTTAGGTGAGGGGATAGTTTCCGCAGATGTAATTGCAAACCCTCCTCCCTATAAACGGGCAAGAGCTGCGGTTGTGTATGATGGTGCTGCGAGAAAAATAGTTCACTTGATGAAGTATAAGGATCGACAGGAACTATCAAATCTCATGGTCAACTGGATGGTAAGAGCAGCGCGGGATTGCCTTGTAGATGTAGATATAATCGTCCCTGTACCTTTGCATCGATGGCGTCTTCTGAGCCGGCGGTTCAATCAGTCAGCTGAACTGGCGCGTAATTTAGCGCGAAAAACTGATAAAAATTATTTGACGTCTGCGTTGGTACGTAAAAAATCCACACTTCCCCAGGTCGGATTGCCAGCAATAGCAAGACAAAATAATGTTAGGGGTGCATTTATCGTGCAGGAAGATAAAAAGCCTGACATTTTGGGTAAGCGGATTATTCTTGTTGATGATGTTTATACAACGGGAGCTACGGTGGATGCTGCCAGTCGAGCATTGTTGCAAGCTGGAGCGGATGAGGTGTCAGTTGTAACCTTTGCGCGGGTCGTGAATGAGCATTGATATCAAACCATTAGATCACTATATATCCTCATAACTTAATAGCTTTAATGGTATTTGAACTGGATCATAACTTGAAAGACGTAACGATATATACACGACAGTTTTGTGGATTTTGCACCGCGGCAAAGCGACTTTTGTCTAAAAAAGGAGTTGCTTTTACCGAACATGACGCAACATTTAATCCAGCCTTAAAGAAAGAGATGATTGCTAAATCACAAGGTGGAACAACTTTCCCGCAAATTTTTATTGGCAAGGAACATGTTGGTGGTTGCGACGATCTTTTTGCGCTTGAGAATAGCGGTGCGCTCAACGTTATGCTCGAAGACTAATTCAGGTTCATTGTTATTATGATCAAAGCAGCAGTTGTGCAGATGCGCTCGAGTAAGGATCCGTTAGAGATGGCGCTTCAGCTTGAGCAGGTCATACATGCTGCTGCCATCAAGGGTGTTGAATATATTCAAACGCCTGAAATGACCGGATGCATCCACAGTACCAGAGATGAGTTATATGCTGTGATTTTCAACGACGATGATGATCCGATAGTCAAAATGGCGTCCCGTCTATCTGCGGAACATAATATCATAATTCATATTGGATCGACCGCTATTGCGCTCGATAATGGTAAAGTTGCTAACCGTGCATTCTTTTTTCAGAACGGAAATCTGAAAGCGAGATACGACAAGTTACATATGTTCGACGTTGATCTTGATTATGGTGAGAGTTGGCGTGAAAGTTCAACTTACCAAGCTGGCCGAGAGGCTGTGATAGTAGAAGCATCTGGGGCCAAATTTGGATTGGGTATCTGTTATGATGTTCGCTTTCCCAATTTGTTCAGAGACCAAGCCATCGCGGGTGCGCAGATTCTAACTGCACCGGCGGCGTTTACCGAGCAAACTGGACAGGCTCATTGGCATGTATTGCAACGTGCTCGCGCGATAGAAAATGGCGCTTTTATGATTTCTGCTGCACAAGGTGGAACACATGAAGATGGTCGTAAGACCTATGGACATTCGCTGATTGTGAGCCCTTGGGGTGATGTTTTGGCCGAAGTTAAAGGCAATGAAACTGGAATTGCTATTGCCGACATTGATGTGCAGGTGAGTGCAAAAGCGCGCGCAAAGATACCAAACCTTAAGAATAACAGTGATTATACAGTCAATTCGGTCTAATGTAATAATATGATAAAATTCAATCTCATCTGCAACAAGCATCATGACTTCGAGGCTTGGTTCTCATCGAGTACCGATTTTGATGATCAGAAAGATGCGGGCTTTGTATCTTGTCCTATCTGTGGTTCGTCTGTGGTCGAAAAAGCACTTATGGTTCCAGCTGTTGCGACATCTCGGTCTAAAGACAAAAAGCAGCAGATGATGAAGAATACCGCGCAGAAAGAGGCTATGAAAGCCATTCAGAAAATGGTGACTGACGTTAAAGAAAATAGCGAAAATGTTGGCGATCAGTTTCCAGAGGAAGCTCGCAAAATGCATTATGGTGAGAGTGATAGTCGTGGCATTTATGGCAAGGCTTCTCTAGATGAAGTGCGCGAGTTAGTGGACGAGGGGATTAATGTGACCTCTTTGCCTGACCTTCCAGATAAACAAAATTAAACTGTCATATTCTGATGATATTCAATTAGCCTGTAATCGTTATTCAAGAATGATATGAAATGAAAATTCCTGGACTTGATGAAACGATAAGAACTTTCGGACGGATCGGATTTCTTTCTTTTGGTGGTCCCGCGGCGCAAATTGCACTCATGCACAATGTGCTTGTCGATGAAAAAAAGTGGCTGAATGAGCAGCAGTTCCTAAATGCATTGAGTTTTTGTATGTTGTTGCCTGGTCCGGAAGCTATGCAGCTTGCGACTTATTCTGGCTGGCGGTTACACGGTGTCATAGGCGGTTTAATTGCCGGGCTTTTGTTTGTGCTTCCTGGCGCGGTTGTAATACTGTCTCTTGCTACGATTTATGCTTACTTTGGTGATGTTGAACTTGTTGATGCGTTGTTTTTGGGTGTAAAAGCGACCGTCTTGATTATCGTTATTGAAGCATTGCTGAAAGTTTCGAGAAGGGCATTAAAACTCCGAGCTCATTGGGTTCTAGCTGCACTTGCATTTGTCGGTATATTCTTCTTTGCAGCGCCGTTTCCTATTATTATATTTTGCGCGGCGATTTATGGGTTTTTCTTTACCGGGCATGCGCAAGAAGCGGAGAATGTTGATGATATTAAGGCTGTTAACGTCAGTATACTTGATACGTTCAAAACGATATTCATCTGGCTTTCCATTTGGGTTTTTCCGGTTATTATTATTGGTTATTACCTTGATTGTGAATTATTCAACTCGATTGCCAGTTTCTTTTCAAAGCTTGCGGTGGTGACATTTGGCGGTGCATATGCCGTTCTCGCCTACATGGCGCAAGACGTTGTTACACAATTTGGATGGCTAACCGCTGGTGAGATGATGGATGGTTTGGGTTTGGCTGAGACCACTCCGGGGCCATTGATTTTAGTTACGGAGTTTGTTGGTTTTTTAGCTGCGTTTCGTGAAGGCGGTTTTTGGTTTGGTGTTGTCGGCGCAGTGCTGACACTTTGGGTTACATTTGTTCCATGTTTTCTATGGATTTTTGCCGGTGCTCCCTATATCGAACAAATATCAGCCCAGCCTAAGCTTAAGGGTGCTTTATCAGCCATCACTGCTGCTGTTGTGGGTGTGATTCTTAATCTATCGATTTGGTTTGGCTTGCATGTCTTGTTTAGCAATGTGACACAAAAATCGACAGGCATTCTCACACTCTGGCAACCAGAGCTTTTATCTATCGACTGGAGAGTGTTGATACTTCTGATTGTTTCGGGTTTGCTTCTGTTTCGGTTTAAGATAGGTCTTATGAAAATGCTTGGCATATCGGCAGGGCTTGGCTGGTTTATGGCCAGTTTCCTAACTTGACTTACCTCTTGGAAACTCCGCCCAATTTCATGAGGGCGGAGTAATTATTTATGCCAATAGCTTACGGAAAATTCCATTGCAGATAATCATGATAATCAGACTGACGATCCAATAACCCGCATTTACATTTCTTACATAAGTATTTTGTTTTGCAAACATACCGCCAGAATAGGCAAGCGCGGTAAATGCAAGAGTTGCCAGAATAACTGTCAAAAGCGCTTCTGAAACAGCTGTTACCGCAACGAACCAGCTCATAAGTAATAGTCCGATGATTTGAGCAATCATGGCACCGGCTGGCATATCATTTGCTGTGCCAAGCTCTAATCCTAAACCTTCTGCCCATTTACGTCCGAAAAGCAGCGGCGAATACCATAGCCAGCCTAATAAAAACGATGCAATCGCGCCAACGACGACTGCTGTCCAAGATACGTCTGTTGTTAATTCACTCATCTTTATCTCTCCATTTTGTTCATTGGTTCCCAATACATTTTATGCCAACCGGCATCTAGATGCGCTTCTGCCTCTTCAGGATGTCCGGTTTGTGTGAAGTGAATTGTAGTATTGGCGCCGTTTTGGTCAAGTTCGAAGCGTATGAGTGAGTATTGTCCTTCGGGCCAGTCTTTAACGCGCCATGCTTGAACAATACGTTTATTTTGTACCAGTTCAATATTTCTAGCTTCAATCATTCCATCAAACAATGATAGCGCGCCGCCGGATTTTGCTTCAATGTTCGCTGTTTTTCCACCCGTCATAGCGCTAAATTTTTCTGAGCTGAGTAGGATCTCATAGATCTGCTCTTTTGTAGCATGGATATCTACATTTTGTTGGATTGTCATGTTCTTTCCTATCAATATTCAACTTTATGGTTGAATATTGACTATGTTATATATTTTCTATTGTCAACTGGTTGGTTGAATAATATATAAGAGCAATGAATAAAGAAATTTCCCAAGATGAAGAGCGGCTTGATGTTGTGTTCCATGCATTGTCTAATCGCACGCGCCGCTCGCTATTGAAGCAAATGCAAGATGGACCAATGATGGTAACCGAGCTTGCCCAAAACTATGATATGTCGCTCAATGCAGTTTCAAAACATTTGATAGTTCTGGAAAAAGCAGGGCTTATTGACCGCTCAATAGATGGGCGAAATCATTCATGCCAACTGCAATCTGGCCCACTAGCGGACGCGGATATGTGGATTGAGCAATATCGTACATTTTGGGAAGAAAACCTTGATCAGTTTGCTGCTTATGTCGAAAATTTGAATAATGTGGAGAAGAAGTAATAGTGATGGCCGAGCTTACTTTAACAAAAATTATCAAAGCACCGCGTGAGGTGGTGTTTGATGCGTGGACGAAGCCCGAACATCTAAAAAATTGGTGGGGTCCGGGGAAAGTCTATTGTCCGGAAGCGCATGTTGATCTGCAAGTGGGCGGCAAATACCGTATCGCTAACAAAATTGAAGATGGCTCAATTCTATGGTTTTCAGGAAAGTTTGAAGAAGTTATGCCGCCTGAGAAGCTTGTTTACGATTGGTATGTTGGTGAGAACGATAATGCGCCAAGCCTGGTCACGGTGTTATTTAGAGAGCATGATGATGGAACAGAACTTGTCGTTTGGCATGCGCGAATTGGTGATGAAGCAACTCGCGATATGCACCGCAAGGGCTGGCTTGGTTGTCTTGAAAAACTTGATGAAATGTTTGCGTGAGGTGATTTACTTCTTACGCTCAAAGACCATCATGTAATTAACATTCATATCAGGGCTTAAGTTCCAGCGATCTTGCAAAGGGCTATAGAAAACACCGGATTGGTCAACAAATGATAAGCCGCTTGATGTTAGAGGGGATGAAATTTCTTCTGGCCGCACTAGTTTTTCGTATTGGTGTGTGCCGCGAGGTAGCCAACGCAAGACATATTCTGCGCCAAAGATGGCGAGCGCCTTGGCTTTCATCGTTCTGTTTATCGTTGCAACAAACATAAGTCCACCAGGTTTGAGCATGTCTGCGCACGAGGTTAGGAAAAGATCAACATTGGCGACGTGTTCAACAACTTCCATGTTTAGAATGATATCAAACTTTTCGCCATTGGCTGCCAGTTTCTCTGACGTATCTGCGCGATAATCGATTTCAAGGCCGCTTTGTTCAGCGTGAATTTTGGCGATTTCGATGTTTATTTCAGATGCATCTGCGCCTGTTACTTTTGCTCCCAACCGGGCCATGGGTTCGCAAAGCAAGCCACCACCGCACCCGATGTCAAGGAGACGTAACCCTTCAAATGGTCGGCTATTTTGACCTTCTCGTTCAAAGTGCGTAGATGCTCTGTTGCGAATGTAACTCAGACGAACAGGATTGAACTTATGTAGCGGGCGAAATTTCCCCGTTGGGTTCCACCATTCGGCTGCCATTTTTGAGAAGCGCTCAACTTCCACTGCATCAATCGTTGTTTTTTGCGCGCTTTCCATTTAATTTGGCCTTGTTTGATACGTTTGGTGTCTCGTATGAAACAGAAGTTAAGAAGACAAGTCAAAGAGAAATAGTATGATCTTTGCCGTTAATCTTCATATCGGTCATGATGCCGCAGCCATTCCATACTATAAGATAGATCCCGCTCGTTTCTCCCTTTTGGTGTTAGGTCTATATAATTATAAGCACCATTTAGAAGATCAAGACCACGACCGAATGTAGAATAGGTGTGAAAAATATCCCGGTTTGAGTTCTTTGTAAGTACGCTTACACCAACTAACTCATCCATCTCAGATGTCATAGGCCTATAATTATAAGTCGCGTTGCCGGATTTTATATCTTCGGGGTCAAAGGAAACATTAAAGTCTCTATTAAAGTTGGAAGGAGCCGATGAAACCCAGTTGAAGTCCCAACCCATACGTGACTTAAAAGAGTTTATCTTAGAGAGGCTTGCGCGAGAAATTGCAAGAAAACTGATGTCTCTATGGGCAAGGTGAACATCTATACCGTTGAAGTTATCTGCCCAAAATGAACAACTTTTACACCCCTCCTTCCAGTCATCACCGATCATGAAATGATAAATGATTAACTGGCTATGTTTTCCGAAAAGTTCATTTAGGGTTTTAACTCCCTCATTGGTATCGAATATATATTCATCTTCAATAGCGACCCACGGCAATTCTCGTCGTGCGGCACTTAATTTGTCTCTTTGCTTGCTGAAATCCTTCTCTTGGAGGAGCAAAGCTTTGCGAGCTTCTAACCATTCGTTACGTGTAACAATTTGATGTTTCATTACATGGTTCCTGACATTAATTAGCATAATAATTAATTAACTTTTATGCTAATTAAATTGTAGAGTCAAACAGCCAAAGTTAATTGAGTTTAAATTTGGCAAACTACTGTGGTCTCACAGTTGCAGTTTGGGAGTTTTTTAGATAAGACACACCCACTTTGTCCCAAATGGTTGGTGTTCATATCGGGCTGGCGATGCCGGACGAAGATGGTTTTTTAGGTTAATTGCGACAGGACAACGCATTCTATGGCGCGAATAGTAATGAAATTTGGTGGAACGTCTGTTGCCGATTTAGACCGGATCAGAAATGTGGCTCGCCATGTAAAGCGTGAAGTAGATAACGGTCATGAAGTTGCCGTTGTTGTTTCCGCAATGTCAGGTAAAACAAACGAGCTTGTTGGATGGACCCGTGAAGCATCGCCCATGCATGATGCGCGTGAGTATGATATCGTTGTATCATCTGGCGAGCAGGTTACTTCAGGCCTGTTAGCAATTACGTTGCAATCTATGGGGGTGAATGCGCGATCCTGGCAGGGATGGCAAATTCCTATACGTACTAGTGGTACCCATGGCGCAGCGCGGATTGAAGATATTGATGGTAGTGATCTGGTTCGCCGTTTTGGTGAAGGACAAGTTGCCGTTGTTGCAGGCTTCCAAGGAATTGGACCTGACAATCGTGTAGCGACGCTCGGGCGAGGTGGTTCCGATACAAGTGCAGTGGCAATTGCAGCCGCGGTCAAGGCCGATCGCTGCGATATTTATACAGATGTTGACGGTGTTTATACAACAGATCCACGTATCGAACCGAAGGCAAAACGTCTTGAAAAAGTAGCGTTTGAAGAAATGTTGGAAATGGCGTCTCTGGGTGCAAAAGTACTGCAAGTTCGTTCTGTTGAGCTTGCAATGGTTCATAAAGTTAGAACCTTTGTGCGTTCAAGTTTTGAAGACCCCGACGCTCCTGGGATGGGGGATTTTGACAACCCACCAGGAACCCTAATTTGCGATGAGGATGAAATTTTGGAACAGGAAGTAGTAACTGGTATCGCGTATGCCAAAGATGAAGCTCAAATTTCATTGAGACGTCTGTCTGATAAACCTGGCGTATCTGCTGCGATTTTTGGACCGCTTGCTGATGAGCACATCAATGTAGATATGATTGTGCAGAACATTTCAGAAGATGGTAAGCACACAGATATGACCTTCACATTACCTTCTGGTGATGTCGAGAAGGCCGTCAACGTGCTTGAAGCTAAGAAGGATGATATCGGATTTGATGTTGTTCAAAGCGAAACTAACCTTGTTAAAGTGTCTGTTATTGGTATTGGTATGCGTAGCCATACAGGTGTGGCTGCAACAGCATTTAATACAATGGCCGAAAAAGGCATAAATATTAAGGCCATCACAACGTCTGAGATCAAAATTTCAATTTTGATTGATAGTGAATATGCCGAACTAGCAGTACGGGCATTACATGCGGCTTATAAATTAGATTGAATGTAGAATTTGCGCTTTATATACGAAACGAGACTATATTTCATGAGGATTGTTTTCATTGATTAGTCAGCCTTTGGGGCCACGCACAATGCTTAAAAGGCTTCGAGAACTCATGGCAGAAGTACTTGAGCCGCAAGAGCGGCTTGATCGTGTTGTTGCACAAATTGCAACCAGCATGGTGTCTGAGGTTTGTTCATTTTATGTCTTGCGTGCTGATGGTGTGCTTGAACTTTATGCCACTCATGGTTTGAAAAAAGGTGCCGTCCACCAAGCACAGCTGAAAATGGGACAAGGTCTGGTCGGTTCCATTGCTGCGACCGCTGATCCACTTAATTTGTCTGATGCACAATCGCATCCAGCGTTTCGATTTTTGCCGGAAACGGGCGAGGAAAAATATCACTCTTTCCTGGGTGTTCCGATCCTGCGTGCGGGTCGTTCATTAGGTGTTTTGGTTGTTCAAAGCAAAAAAGAGCGTATTTACGCTGAAGATGATGTTGAAGCTATGGAAACAACCTCCATGGTTCTTGCAGAAATGATCGCAACGGGTGAATTGAAGAAAGTGACGCGTCCTGGTCTAGAACTAGACATGACACGTCCAATTTCGATTGATGCGGATGGTTATGGCGGCGGTGTAGGACTTGGCTATGTGGTTCTTCATGAACCGCGTGTTGTTGTAACCGATTTATTGGCAGAAGATATTGATGCCGAATTAGACAGACTTAATATTGCGGTTAAATCCTTACGCGTCTCTATTGATGATATGCTTTCGCGGCGCGATGTGCCACTGGAAGGCGAGCATCGTGAAGTACTTGAGGCTTATCGCATGTTTGCTAATGACCGCGGATGGCGGCGGAAAATGCAAGAAGCGGTTCGTAATGGTTTAACGGCAGAAGCCGCTGTTGAGAAAGTTCAAAGTGATACGCGCGGGCGCATGATCAATTTATCTGATCCTTATCTACGTGAGCGCCTGTCTGATTTTGATGATTTAGCAAATAGATTGTTACGTCAACTAACAGGTTTTACACCAAGTGCAATTGCTACTGGCTTGCCTGAAGCTGCTATTATTGTTGCTCGTAACATGGGTGCAGCAGAGCTGTTGGACTATCCTCGCGAGTGTATTAGAGGGTTGGTTCTTGAAGAGGGAGCGGTTACCAGCCATGTTGTTATTGTCGCAAAAGCAATTGGTGTACCTGTTGTTTCTCAGGCCACTGGAATTGCATCACTAGCAGAAAATGGCGACTCGATTGTCATTGATGGCGATGACAATATTGTTCACCTCCGCCCTGCGACAGATTTGCAAGATGCTTACGCTGATAAAGTTCGTTTTCAAGCAAAGCGGCAGGAAGAATTTTCTGCACTGCGAGATGTAGAACCGATCAGTAAAGATGGTGTTGCCTGCAATTTATTGATGAATGCTGGTCTTGTCGTAGATTTGCCGCAACTGCGGGCTTCTGGTGCTGCTGGAATTGGTCTTTTTCGTACCGAGTTGCAGTTCATGATCTCGTCAAAAATGCCAAAGGCAAAAGAGCAAGAGACATTTTATCGTCAGGTTCTTTCGCAGGCTGGGAACTTGCCGGTTACATTTCGAATTGTTGATATTGGTGGTGATAAAGTCGTCCCTTATTTACGGTCAGCTGAAGAAGAAAACCCGGCCTTAGGTTGGCGAGCTATTCGCTTTTCATTGGATCGACCCGGTCTTTTAAAAACTCAAATTCGAGCACTTTTGCGCGCCAGTAGTGGTACTGAACTGCGTATCATGATCCCGATGGTGACAGAGGTTTCCGAGCTTGAGAAAACGCGCAAACTCATTGATCATGAAGTTGAGTTTTTGTCGGGCCACGGTTATAAAATGCCAAGTAAAATAAGCTTTGGAGCAATGCTTGAAGTACCAAGTCTGCTTTGGCAATTGGATGAATTAATGGCTGCAGTTGATTTTATTTCAGTTGGCTCAAACGACCTGTTTCAATTTATAACAGCGACGGATCGAGGTAATGCTCGCGTTTCAGATAGATTTAGCCCGCTTGATGCACCCTTCCTACGTGTTTTGCGGACAATTGTTGAGAAAGCAAGTGAAACAAACACACCTTTGACCTTGTGTGGAGAATTGGCCGGCAATCCTTTGACTGCTATGGCTCTTTTAGGTCTTGGTTTTCGTTCGATTTCCATGTCACCTGCTGCAATCGGACCGGTTAAAGCCATGTTATTATCTTTGGATATAGGAAAGTTGCAAACCGAGTTACTGAGATCATTGCGGGATACAAAATCAGGTCACTCAACCAAAGAATTTCTCATAAATTTTGCAAATGAGAATAATATTTCTTTATAAGTAAATCGCAAATAACTCGAAGCGAAAAATTAATGGCAACTTTACCAATTCAGAAAATGCAGGAACTCGAACGTCGCTTTGGCGAGATCGAAGCTCGCATGGCAACAGGTCCAGATTCCGATACATATGTTAAATTGGCATCTGAGTACTCTGAACTTGAACCTGTCGTGAAGGCCATTCGAGAATATAATGGATATTTGAGTGAGATTGACGGCCTTGCTGAGATGCTAGGTGATAAAACCATTGATGCAGAGATGCGTGAAATGGCAGAAATGGAACTGCCAGAACTAAAAGAGAAGATCGATGCACTTGGTGAAGAGATGCAAATTATTCTTCTGCCGAAGGATGCTGCTGATAGCAAAAACGTTATTTTGGAAATTAGGGGTGGAACAGGCGGCTCTGAAGCTGCGCTTTTTGCCGGTGACTTGTTCCGTATGTATGAGCGTTATGCATCTTCGCAAGGCTGGAAAGTTGAAGTGATATCATCCAGTGATGGAGATGTTGGCGGCTTTAAAGAAATTTCTGCAACAATTTCTGGACGGGGTGCTTTTGCCCGCTTGAAATTTGAGTCCGGCGTTCACCGGGTACAGCGTGTGCCCGAAACTGAATCTGGTGGTCGAATTCATACATCGGCCGCAACAGTGGCTGTTTTGCCGGAAGCTGAAGATGTTGATATTGAAGTTCGCAATGAGGACATTCGCATTGATACGATGCGTGCGTCAGGCGCTGGTGGTCAGCACGTGAATACAACCGATTCGGCTGTTCGTATAACGCATATGCCTAGCGGTATTGTTGTTACTTCATCTGAGAAGTCGCAACATCAGAACAGAGCGCGAGCTATGCAGGTATTAAAAGCGCGTCTTTATGATATGGAACGTCAAAAAGTAGATGATGAACGTTCAGCAGATCGCAAAAGCCAAGTTGGTTCGGGTGACCGCTCGGAGCGTATTCGTACATATAATTTCCCGCAAGGTCGTGTAACAGACCACAGGATAAATCTAACGCTTTATAAATTGGATAAAATGCTCGTCGGTGAGATTGATGAGATGATTGACGCACTGGTCGCCGATCATCAAGCTACACAATTGGCCGCTCTTGGCCAACAGACTCACTAAGTAAATGGCACTGTCACTATCAGACGCTTTGTTGAAAATGCGGATGGCATTTGATGCCTCTGGCATTGAAGATGCCGGGTTTGAAGCTAAAGCTTTGTTAACCGGCTTACTGGAGTTTTCCACTTTAGATATTGCAATCAGAGCCGATCTGATTTTGAAAGATGAGCAAGTTGTCCTCATTAATAAGGCAATTCGAGAGCGTCTTTCAGGTAAACCAGTTTATCGCATATTGGGATGGCGTGAATTTTACGGCCTAAAGTTTGAGTTATCCGAAGAAACATTGGAACCTCGTTCCGATACAGAAACTTTAGTTGATGCAATTCTACCCATTTCTCAAAAGATTATCGAGGAAAGAGGCTCGTGCTCTATTCTTGACTTGGGAACAGGGACCGGTGCTATTGCTCTTTCAATTTTACACAATTGTGAAGGTGCGACGGCAGTTGGTGTTGATGTTTCAGATGACGCACTAAAGACTGCTCGCCAGAACTCCAAGCAGCTTGGACTCGCCGATAGGTTCACAGCCCTAAGAAGCAATTGGTTTTCAAACGTGGATGGTATGTTTGATATTGTTGTATCGAATCCACCGTATATTTCGGTCAAAGCAATGGGTGAATTATCGATCGAAGTTGGAGAGCATGACCCGCATCTGGCACTTCATGGGGGGGATGATGGATTGGATGCATATCGCTTGCTGGCAGAACAAAGTGTTGGTTATTTGAAAGCTGGCGGAACTATAGGGCTTGAGATTGGTTTTGATCAAAATGATTCGGTTAAGAGGCTGTTTTTGGATCAAGACCTTGTGTTAACTGGAGAATACAAGGATTTAGGTGGCAGAGATCGTGTTTTATTGTTTGGAAGCTGCGGAAAATGAGACTTTTTGTTACTTGTGCGTAAAAAAATGAATTATGGTAAGAAAAGACTTGGAATTGCATCAAAACCTGTCTAAAGTCTTCTTGAAAATGGTAGTGGTGGCGCTAAAGCCAATAAGCTGTAATGAAGCTTTTACCGCTCTTTCAAAGAAATCTTTTAGGGTTAAGATTTGCGGGCATTGCCAGTGAAAGTATTTGATATAATTACAATGTATAAGCTTTGCTTCATATAATCATGATATTTGGGCAACATCATTTGTTCTGCAATCTGGCAATGAACATTGGGCATCACAACCAAAAATTTAGGTGAGTTTTTTATGAGAACTGGACAACAGAATAAGCGCGGACGTGGGCGTAATAATAACAATAATAATCGTAAGAACTCTAATCCGCTCTCCCGTTCTTATGATAGCACAGGACCGGATGTAAAAGTTCGTGGTACTGCCCAGCATGTAGCCGAAAAATATATGACCCTTGCAAGAGATGCTCAAAGCTCTGGCGATAGGGTTATGGCCGAGAATTATCTCCAGCACGCCGAGCATTATAATCGGATTATTGCCGTTGGTCAGGCACAAATGCAGGAACGTCAACAACGCGATGAAGCTGCACGGGAGCAGCAGCAACAGCAACAACAAGAACGTGATGCTGAGAATGAAGCTAATACTGATGCAAAACAAGCAGTAGAAGCGCAAGATGCCACACAAGGGGATAAGGCTGATGGATCGGGCGATGATGATCGCGCTAATCGTAAACCGCAGCCACGTCGTAGAAATAATTCTCGCCCTCGTCGACCACGTGTTCAAGAGGCGGCTCCAACCGATGCGACTGGTGATGTAACTCCGACTGCAACAACATCTGCAGCTCCAACACAAGCCGCTCCTGCAACTCCAATTCCCGCACCTGAAGTTTCAACTCCTGAAGCTCCAGTATCTGAAAAATCTGAAGCTCCTGTTGAGGCAGTTAAGCCTGTTGAGGAGACAACGCCTGCGGAATAATTTTGCGCTGAGTAAAGATTTAATTTCAGTACATCTTAAATTTGGTCAGCTTTAAACCTTTTCATTACGTCACCGAATACCCATATAAATTCTGTAGACGGCTTGCCACTTAATGGGAGCCTTTTCCGAAGCATTGTTTCCGCGCCACATTGGGCGGATCGTGATATGGAGTTAGATATGAATTTGGAAAAATATTCAGAACGCGTGCGCGGCTTTATTCAATCAGCGCAGGGTTATGCCCTTGGTGAAAATCATCAACAATTTACACCAGAACATTTGTTGAAAGTTTTGCTTGATGATGAGCAAGGCATGGCTTCGTCGCTGATCGAACGATCTGGCGGGAGTGCAAAAGATGCAGGTCTGGCTACACAAGTTGCACTTGGTAAGTTACCTAAAGTAACTGGTGGTAGTGGACAGATATATCTCGCACCTGAATTGGCGAAACTATTCACAACAGCTGAGAAGTTAGCAGACAAAGCTAGTGATAGTTTTGTAACGGTTGAGCGTTTATTGCTAGCTATGGTAACCGATAAATCCACCAATGTTGGTAAAATTCTGAGCAACGCAGGATTAACAGCGCAAAACCTTAATCAGACTATAAATTCAATTCGAAAAGGCAGAACCGCTGATAGTGCTAATGCCGAACAAGGTTTTGATGCACTTAAGAAATATGCGCGTGATCTTACAGAAGATGCGCGTGAAGGACGTCTTGATCCGGTTATTGGACGAGATGATGAAATCAGGCGTGCCATTCAGGTTTTATCACGCCGCACAAAAAACAATCCTGTTCTTATCGGTGAACCTGGTGTCGGGAAAACAGCGATCGCGGAAGGTCTTGCTTTACGTATCATCAATGGTGATGTGCCAGAATCTTTGAAAGATAAAAAATTAATGGCACTTGATATGGGTTCTCTTATTGCGGGCGCGAAATATCGTGGTGAATTTGAAGAGCGTTTGAAGGCTGTGCTGAATGAAGTGCAGGCTGAAAGTGGTGAGATCATTCTATTCATTGACGAAATGCATACACTTGTCGGCGCTGGAAAATCGGAAGGTGCAATGGATGCGTCCAATCTTTTGAAGCCTGCCTTGGCTCGTGGTGAATTACATTGTGTCGGTGCAACAACGCTCGATGAATATCGTAAACATGTTGAAAAAGATGCAGCGCTCGCGCGGCGGTTCCAGCAAGTCTTGATTAATGAGCCGAATGTCGAAGACACGGTTTCTATTTTGCGTGGGCTAAAGGAGAAATATGAGCAGCATCACAAAGTTCGCTTGAGCGACAGGTCCCTTGTTGCCGCTGCGACTTTATCCAATCGCTATATTACCGATCGGTTTTTGCCGGACAAAGCAATTGATCTTATTGATGAAGCGGCAGCGCGGTTGCGTATGCAGGTGGATTCCAAGCCAGAGGAGCTTGATGAGTTGGATCGCAAAATTATCCAACTTAAGATTGAGCGTGAAGCTTTAAAAAAAGAAGATGATAAAGCAACGAAGGATCGACTTGTCGATCTAGAGGCGGAGTTGTCTGACATTGAAGAACAATCAACTGGCTTAACTGCAAAATGGCAAGCTGAGAAACAAAAACTTGGTCTTGCAGCGGATATAAAGCAGAAACTCGAACAGGCTCGAAATCAGCTGGAAATTGCGCAGAGAAATGGCGAGTTTCAAAAAGCTGGGGAATTGACCTATGGTGAAATTCCGGCGCTTGAGAAGCAGCTTTTAGAATCTGAGAACCGTGAGAATCAAGCTGGCGCAAGCATGGTTGAAGAGGTTGTTACACCAGACCATATTGCTCATATTGTATCGCGTTGGACGGGTGTTCCCGTTGATAAGATGTTGGAAGGTGAACGAGATAAGCTTCTTCGTATGGAAGATGAAATTGCCAAACGCGTTATTGGTCAAGGCGAAGCTGTTCAGGCTGTTTCGCGAGCCGTTCGTCGTGCAAGGGCTGGGTTGCAAGATCCAAATCGTCCAATTGGTTCATTTATGTTTCTTGGACCAACCGGTGTTGGTAAAACTGAGCTGACCAAGGCGCTTGCTGAGTTTTTGTTTGATGATGAAACAGCTATGGTTCGCCTTGATATGTCGGAATATATGGAGAAACACTCCGTTGCGCGCCTTATTGGTGCACCTCCGGGGTACGTCGGTTACGATGAAGGTGGAGCTTTGACAGAAGCGGTTCGTCGTCGTCCATATCAAGTTGTTTTGTTTGATGAAATTGAGAAAGCGCATAGCGATGTTTTTAATGTTTTACTGCAGGTGCTTGATGATGGTCGATTGACAGACGGGCAGGGACGAACTGTAGATTTTCGAAATGTTCTCATTATCATGACCTCTAATATGGGTGCTGAATTCCTCGTCAATCTGTCGGAAGATCAAGATGCAGAAGATGCACGTGAGGATGTCATGTCCGTTGTTCGGGCGTCGTTCCGGCCTGAGTTTTTGAATAGGTTGGATGAAACGATTCTTTTTCATCGATTGCGACGTAGTGAGATGGGCGCAATTGTTGATATTCAGATGCAACGTTTACTCAAATTGCTCGCAGAGCGGAAGATCAGCATAGATCTTAAAGACGATGCGAGGGAATGGTTGGCGAATAAGGGATATGACCCTGCATTTGGTGCAAGACCGCTTAAACGGGTTATTCAAAAATACTTGCAAGATCCTTTGGCGGAGAAAATCCTTGCTGGCAATATAAGTGATGGTGCAAATATTGTGGTGAACAACGGATCAGATCGGTTGAATTTTTATGTAAAAGACAACCAGAAGGATGCGGCTTAAATATTTGAATGTAAGTTTGCAAGATAGATTTGGGCAGGCTTTGACCTGCCCATTTTGCTGAAATTGTGGGGGAGCGGAATGACGTACGATGAGTTTGATGAGTTTTGTGGCTCGCTACCTGCAACGACTTATGTCAATCAGTGGGGTGGATCTCATGTTTGGAAAGTTGGCGGTAAAGTTTTTGCAATTGGCGGATGGCATGATGATCCCAATTGGCCGCGAATTACATTTAAAACTTCGGACCTTGCTTTTGATATATTAAAGGAGCAACCGGGTCTTCGACCTGCGCCTTATCTTGCGCCTCGTGGTGGCAAGTGGATTCAACATTCTGAGGCCCCAGGCCTAGATGATGATGCATTGAAAGATTACCTTAGAGAATCGCATCGTTTAATTAGCTTAAAGCTTACGAAGAAATTGCAGCGCGAGCTTAAACTTAATCAGTAATGCAATCTAATTACTGGCGAGTGTCGTTGTATCTTCAATACCTAGCAGCGTGTTGATTTTTAGGCGATTTTGGTGAAATGTCGCTAAGACATCACCTTTTAAAGCCTTGCTGTCAGGCAGCCGTACCCGCAGAGGGTCAACTTTAGTTCCATTTACAATCAGTTCATAATGTAGATGTGGGCCAGTGGATAAGCCTGTGGAGCCTATAAGTCCAATGATTTGACCTTGTTTTACGCGTGCTCCTGGCACAACACCATTGCTGATTTTTGATTGGTGCGAGTAGGATGACACATAACCATTGGCGTGTTTTATCTTAGTTTGGCGACCATAACCGCCGGAATGCCATCCTGCTTCAAGAACGACACCATCACCTGACGCTAGAATTGGAGTGCCGCGTGGAGCAGCCCAATCAACACCTGAATGCATTCTGGTTCGGCCAGTTATAGGATGTCGACGGATACCAAAGGGTGAGCGAAAGATGCCAGTTGGAGCCGGGTTGCGAAGTAAAAACTGTCTCCCGCTGCGGCCATCTTTATTGTAAAAGTCAACTGTACCATCGTCAGGATGAGTAAATTTGTAGAAACTTAAAGTGGTGTCACCAAAATTGGCTGAGATGTACAAGAGATCTGAATCTTTATTGGCATTGGAGCTTTCATCTTCTACTGAGAAAAAGGCTTCCAATTTATCGGTTGGTCTAATTTTGGCTCTGAAATCGACATTTGCTGCCATCAATTGAACAAGCTGTTTGATCATATCCTGCGTCATACCGTAGTAAAGGCCAGCCCTATAAATAGCATCATAGGTCGTTGGTAAATCCGTTACCTGTGGAACTTGGTTTGGTGTGTCTTCTAGAAGTGCGGCCAGATTTGGAGAATAAATTGGCTCATCTGCTATCACGTATCGACCCTTGTCATTGAGTGCGGCAGTAATAATATGATTGTTTTTTTCATAGATTGAGATCCGAACAATCTCCGTAAATAATTCATCTTGCTCAATGCCAAGGCGAATAGACGTACCTGCATTCAAATTTTCGACATCGATTTCCTGGGAAAGAATATCAACGTATTTTGTGATTTGGCTCTCTTGGTGTCCGGTTTCAGTTAATATGTCACTCAGACTGGCCGCTGTTCGTATTGTTTGAACATCCTCAAAAAACTCTATCTCTTTAGTGTTCTTAGGCGCGTAACTGGCTACAGATATATTTTCAGCAACAACACGTGCATTGTTTTGAATGTTTGCTGTGAAATCAAAGATAGCAGTTTGTGCATTTCCAAAGCGGCGAGGGTCAACATAATGGAGCGCCGCAATCTGGCTATCCTGTCCAATCAATATTGACCCATTGGTTCGAACAGTTTCTTCTGCTTCATCAAGGTTCATTCTTGCAGCATATCTGAGGCTGTCATCACCATATGGATAATCATATGTTTTAAGTGCGATTTCAGAATCAACTTTCGCGCCGTAAATTGCGCCAGAATCAAATGAGGCGTTAAGTTCAGGTTTCGTTGTTGAGAATATTTGTAACGGATTAAACTTTGGATATTCTTCCACATCCTGATAGTTTGAAGCCAATGGCATGGAGACATGCACAAAAGGGCGCGTCCGTACGATCTGTTGATCACCTTCATTAATAAGGGTCGGAACATCCATAACGAGTTTGTCCGGCTCTCGATTTGTTATGATGCTGGAACGGATACGGTGTTGTTTTTCACCTTTTGCCAAGGATGCAATAACAAGCAACGGGTCTGTGGCATTTAAAGCTACAGCAGGAGACGTTAGTTGTTCTTTACCCTCAAGCGCAACAAACAGTGCAATGCCCATCAATGAAATAGACGTAATGCCTGTCATAAAGGTGCCCGATAGCCACCTTAAAGAAACCTCTCTTCTATCCGGAGCGCGGGTGCCTCCAGCTAAGATGGGCGGTTCATCACCCATTCCATCTGCTCTATCGGTTCGAGATAGCATCTTTAT
>NZ_LS999835.1:385000-471140 GCF_900537175.1 Lentilitoribacter sp. Alg239-R112
GGAAAGACCCCGTGCACCTTTACTATAGCTTCACACTGGCATTCGTGTCGGCACGTGTAGGATAGGTGGTAGGCTTTGAAACTTGGACGCCAGTTCAGGTGGAGCCATCCTTGAAATACCACCCTTATCGTCATGGATGTCTAACTGCGATCCGTTATCCGGATCCAGGACAGTGTGTGGTGGGTAGTTTGACTGGGGCGGTCGCCTCCTAAAGAGTAACGGAGGCGCGCGAAGGTAGGCTCAGACCGGTCGGAAATCGGTCGTTGAGTGCAATGGCATAAGCCTGCCTGACTGCGAGACTGACAAGTCGAGCAGAGACGAAAGTCGGTCATAGTGATCCGGTGGTCCCGTGTGGAAGGGCCATCGCTCAACGGATAAAAGGTACGCCGGGGATAACAGGCTGATGACCCCCAAGAGTCCATATCGACGGGGTTGTTTGGCACCTCGATGTCGGCTCATCGCATCCTGGGGCTGGAGCAGGTCCCAAGGGTTTGGCTGTTCGCCAATTAAAGCGGTACGTGAGCTGGGTTCAGAACGTCGTGAGACAGTTCGGTCCCTATCTGCCGTGGGCGTAGGAATATTGATGGGATCTGCCCCTAGTACGAGAGGACCGGGGTGGACGTATCTCTGGTGGACCTGTTGTTGCGCCAGCAGCATAGCAGGGTAGCTATATACGGAATAGATAACCGCTGAAGGCATCTAAGCGGGAAACTAACCCAAAGACGAGTATTCCCTGAGAGCCGTGGAAGACTACCACGTTGATAGGATGGGTGTGGAAGTGCTGTAAAGTGCGAAGCTTACCATTACTAATAGCTCGATTGGCTTGATTGTTCTCATTGCTTATGTTCATTTTGCAAAGCAAAATGTCTCTTTAGTGGTTTAAAACGTGCGAGAAGCTTGCGCTTCACGTGTGTTTTAAACTGATAAAGCAATAACATTAGCGTTTACGCCGAAACTCCTGAAATATCAGGATTACTAGTTTAACGTCGCACGTTGAGCCCATAGGGCGAAGCGCTCGACTTAAACCAACAAAAAAGGGATTTATCCCGCCAGCTTCTTATATAATCATTCCTTTTGCCGACCTGGTGGTCATGGCGAGGTGGCTGCACCCGTTCCCATTCCGAACACGGCCGTGAAACGCCTCAGCGCCGATGGTACTTCGTCTTAAGGCGCGGGAGAGTAGGTCGCTGCCAGGTCTGCAAAAGGAATGTTTAATCTTCTCACAATCAACAATACAAACTATTACCAAACCCAGAATATCATTGGATCCTACCAATAACTTCGCTTTGGGTGAGGTCGAAAATGCTTGTTTAACGTCCCACGTTACGCCCGTAAGGCAAACTGAAAGACTTAAACCAACTAGATTGCATCTCTCTCGTTATCTTTGCTACGCAAAGTTAACTGGCGAGGCAGCGTCAAAGCCTCTTCGAGGCCATTGTCGCGGGATGGAGCAGCCCGGTAGCTCGTCAGGCTCATAACCTGAAGGTCGTAGGTTCAAATCCTACTCCCGCAACCAACGCTTTTTATCAACGATAAAAAGTCATCATCTTAGCTAAGTAAACCGAACTTAGCGCGGCAGATCATTGGCAGAGCCAATGATCGAGAGCCTTCTTAAAAACTCCTATAAAATAGAGATACTACATAACCAGATGTAGAAATAAATCAACAGCACTCATAACTTGCCCAATTAGCCTCGCCCAATGGCGAGGTTTTTGTCATTGAGATGGATAACTAAACATGTCTAATACTACCTAATGACATCAGATAATGCGTAGTACGCTAAAGCAAAAATTTCAAAAAGCCAAACAAAAGTAGATATAGACTAAATCGTTGCTGTGGTCTCAAATGTGCCCATTGTAAACCTGTCGCCTAACAAATATCCGTTTGGGTTCAATCTATTAAGTTGTTTGGCCGATTATCAGTTCAGTATCGAATTTGTGTTGTAGTAATTCATTTTTATTGGATTGTTTGTTAGCTATCCAATTAGCGGCTTCGACGCCGATATCATATCGCGGAGTTTTGGTTGTTGTGATCTGCAAAGGAAGCGCTTCTAGAAAATTTAGACCGTTGAATCCAGCGAGCGCCACATCGTTGGGAACAGATAATCCGTTTGCAAGACAGTGCATTAACCCACCCGCTGCGAGGTCATCGTTTGAATAGTAAATTGACTCCGGTGCTTGTGTTTGTGCCAATATTTCAGCTGTCAGAGAGCGACCATCTTGCATGGATAAAGCTTTATCGGATATTCGAGTTTGAGTAATCGTTCCGCCATTATCTAGAATATATGTTTTGAATGAATTGAAACGTTTTTCAGCCCTGAAGTCAGTGCCATGCAATCCGGCAATATATCCAAATCGTCTATAGCCTTTTGAGAGAAGGTGGGCAGCCATATTCTCACCGGCCTCTTCTTGCGAAATCCCAAAACTACCTGAAAGAGTGGGGCCATCTACATCCATAATTTCTGCAGTTCGCACGCCAGTTTGTTTAATAATCCGTCGCAAACCATCTGTATGTTCCAGACCTGCTAATATAAGACCCTGCGGTCGCCAAGATAATAAATCATATACAATTTTTTCTTCTCGTTTCAATGAATATTCAGATACACCAAAAACAGGGCGTAAGTTATTTTTGTCGAGAGTATTACTGATTCCCGATAAAACTTCTGTAAAAACACGGTTTTGCAGAGTAGGAACAACCACCCCAACGAGTGGATTGTCATATTTAGCCATTCCACCCGCAAGACGGTTATGTACATATCCAATGCTTTTCGCGGCGTCTTCGACTCTAGACAGTACATCTGCTGAAATATAGCCAGACCCTCGCATAACACGTGAAACCGTCATCTGGCTGACGCCTGCGACTTTTGCAACATCGTGCATTGTTGGGGGGGTAGTGTGTTGATTTTTATTGTTTTTATCCAAGATTAGGCCGCTCATATTTTTGCATGTTTTGATAAAATTCTTATAGCACCTTGACATATGTTTGCACAAACATATATTTTGCTGCAAATATGTTAACGTAAACATATCTATTTGACTTCAATATGTTTGCGCTAACATTCTGAGGTTGACCAAAACACAAATGTTTAATCCACTGGGAGGATACCATGAAAAAAATACTACTCGCATCTACCGTGCTACTCGCTAGTTTTGCAGTAACTGCGCCGGCTTCAGCTGAAACCCACCGGGCGGAATGCTTCGCACCAGCGTTTGAGACATCAACAATTTCATATGATGCAAAAGAAGGTCCATATAAAATAGCTTTTGTGAATGGTTTCGCAGGTAATGATTGGCGCATTCAGGCCATCCAATCTGCCAAAGCATGGGCGAACCGCGCAGACAATAAAGACAAAATTGAAGAATTCACTGTCGTGTCTGTTGGTAATGATAGCGCAGCCCAAATTGCAGCGATCGACAACTTTATTGCTGCTGGTTACGACGCGATTACCTTTATTGCCGTAAATCCAACTGCATTTGAACCTGTGATCCGTCGTGCTCAACGTGCAGGCACAATTCTGGTGCCATTTGATAACGTTCTAGATACAGATAAAATCGTACAAGTGAACGAAAGTCAGTTGGCATTGGGCACGCTTAAAGCACAGTCAGTGATGGACGAACTTGGCGGCAAAGCAAGCAAAATTTTGATGGTCAATGGCTTGCCTGGCAATTCAACAGATCGCGATCGCCGCTTAGGTATGATGAGCGTCTTTGAAAAGGTTGATGGACTTGAAATTGTCGAAGTTGTTGGTAATTGGGACACAGGTACAAGCCAAAAAGTAGTCGCAGATGCACTTGCTACACACGGCACATTTGATGCAGTTGTTTCCCAGCACGGTTCTGCCGGTACGATTAATGCGATGCAAGCTGCTGGCCACCCAATTGTGCCGATGGGCGTAGATGGCGAAAATGGAGTTCGGATGTTGATGAGCGAGTTAAGTATTCCCGGTATTTCTGCAAGCCAAGCACCTGCCATGTCGGCAATCGCATTGGAAGCTGCTGTAGAACTCTTACAAGGCCAAGAGCTACCGCAAACAATTTTTCTTCCGATTCCGCAAGTTAAATCGGCTGATCTGAAATCTGGCGAAAACTACTTCCCTGACCTGCCAAAGTCTTTCAATACAGGTACAGGTTATGCGGAATGCTTTGCGCCATTCACTCCAGATGAGCTTCTTGCTCAAACACCCGATAATAACTAAGAACATTTGGAGGTCGACGATCACAAGGTCGTCGACCTATTTATTAAAGCCATGACCTCTGCACAACATTTTCTTGAGATGCGCGGTATCTCAAAGCATTTCGGCGCCACTAAAGCGCTTAATAATGTCAATTTTTCTTGTCGTTCCGGTGAAATTCACGCGGTATTGGGAGAAAATGGCGCAGGAAAATCCACGCTTATGAAACTCATATCGGGTATTTTTAAACCTACAGAAGGAGAAATCTTCCTTGAGGGTAAAAAAATTGATCTGAAATCGCCCAAAATGGCTCGTGAAACTGGCCTAGTGTGCATGTTTCAAGAACTATCTCTTGTTCCTGATTTAACTGTTCAAGAAAATCTTCTGCTAAGTGCACGTGGCAGTGGCCTTGGCTGGCTCAACTCTAATTCACTGACCGTAGCCCGTGAAGCATTGGATCAGATTGATGGAGAGAACATCCATTTCTCGACCCGTGTGGCAGATTTAACCTTGCCTGCTCGTCAACAAGTAGAAATTGCTAAAGCTATCATGATGCGCCCGCGGCTTTTAATCCTCGATGAAGCAACATCTGCGCTCAATTCAGGTGTGGTTAAAAAAGTTTTTAAACGTGTGCGCGAAGAACGTGATAATGGGACGAGTATCTTATTCATCTCTCATCGATTTCATGAAATCGAAGCTTTGGCAGATCGTATCTCAGTGTTTCGCAATGGCCAATGTGTTGAGACATTTTCACAAGGCCGACATAACTACGGTGAAATTATCGATATGATGGTGGGGCAAAAAATCGATGAACTGTTTCCACCGAAACCAGCACCGATTCAAGATGCACCAACGATGATGCAGATAAATGAGTTTAGCTGGGGTAATGAATTAAAATCCATTTCTTTAAATGTAAAGCAAGGGCAAATTGTTGGATTGGGCGGCCTCGACGGACAAGGACAAAACACATTGTTACTTGGCTTGTTTGGGTTGTTAAAACATACGAAAGGGAAGGTACTTGTTGCAGGCAAAAAAGTTGATATCAACAGTCCCAAAAATGCCAAACATCCTGATATAGGTCTCGCACTGATACCCGAAGACCGGAAAACTGAAGGACTTATACAAGATCAAACAATTGCGGAGAACCTCGAACTCGCTGCTCAGGGTATTGCAGAACTAGATGCAAGTGATCCGACATTGTATCAGGCTTCATTGGATCAGTTGGAGCTAAAACATGGTGGGCTTGATCAGCCAGTTTCCTCGCTTTCTGGCGGCAATCAGCAAAAAGTTGTTCTGGCGAAATGGTTGGCACTAAAACCTAAATGCCTACTTTTATCGGACCCTACGCGGGGTATAGATGTGAAAACAAAAACGCAGATATATGCAATTCTTCGTAAATTAGCCGATGAAGGAACAGCAATTATTCTACTCAGCACAGATTATGAAGAGCTCATTCATCTGTGTGATGAGACCCATATTTTCTATGAAGGAAATATTGTTGCCTCACTTAAGGGTTCTGAAATGACGGCACAGAATATTATCGCAGCATCGATGAACATTTCAACTCTTTCCACGGTGAACAAAATGGGGGAACAACATGCTTGATTATATGCGTAGTAATCGCAGAGAAATGATTGCAGCATTTGTGCTCATCGTTCTTCTGGCGACATATCTTGGAACCCACCCACGTGGCCCCTCAACCTATGTTATTACAATTTGGGCAAACCAAGCCACGATTTTGGGTCTTGCGGCAATTGCTCAGTTTTTTGCCGTTGTTGTTCGTGGAATAGATCTATCCGTGGGTGCGGTTATGGCGTTGACAAACACGCTTGCATCGCACCTTCTTGAAGGTTCCGCATTGGACATTTCATTCGGGATCATGGCCGTTCTTGCGGCAGGTGCTGCATGTGGTTTGCTCAACGGATTGTTGATTGTTTATGGGCGAATACAGCCAATTGTGGTTACCCTAGCAACGGCCTCGATTTTTGTCGGTTTAGCTTTATTATTGCGCCCAACACCTGGTGGGGCCATAAACTATGATTTGGCCGACGCTATAACTTTAGACGTGTTTGGAATACCAACCGCACTGATTATTACTGCCGTTCTGATTTTTGGGTTTTGGTTACCCTTCCGCCGAACCGGCCTCGGATTAGGGCTGTATGCGCTTGGTTCATCCGAGCAAGCAGCTTTCCAATCTGGGATTAATACAAAAACTGTCCGCATTTTAGCCTTTGTCCTTGCTGGATTATTTGGAGGACTTGCAGGCTTATTTTACAGCTTTGTAACCACAACAGGAGACGCAGGTATTGCAGCCAATTTCACATTAAACTCGATTGCTGCAGTTGTGCTTGGCGGCGTGCTGCTTAGGGGTGGTGTTGGTTCGTTAATTGGCGCGCTTGCAGGTGCATTTATTCTCAAGACAATTGCATCACTTATGTTCTTCTCCGGCATCCCTTCGCTAGCGCAACCGCTATTTGAGGGCATGATCTTAGCTGCCGCAATAGCCATTGGTGGAGCGGATGTTTTGCGTGTACGTAATCGTTTGGAGATCTTTGGAAGATGACAAAGGCAATTACACTAGACAGTCTCATGCCATATTTTGGCTGCATTGCATTGATCATGGTTGGAAGTCTATTTTTCCCGCAAATTTTGTCCGCAGATTACCTACTACAACAGCTTCAAATCGCTGCGTTCTTGGGTCTTCTTGCAACAGGTGCAACCATCGTTATTTTACTTGGACATATTGATTTATCGGTGCCTTGGGTTCTAACAGGTGCCGCAATTATCTCGACAGCCTTAGTCGGATCAGGCGACCCCATATTAAGCGCGATAGCTATACCTGCTGCTCTCCTGTTCGGTGCCTTTATCGGCATCATAAACGGTGTTGGAGTTGCCATATTGCGCATCCCATCTATGGTTTGGACATTGGCTGTAAATTCTATTTTACTCGGTTTAGCAGTGCTCAACACGGGTGGATTTAATCCTAAAGGTGAAGCAAGCCCCCTCATGGTCGGCATGGCTTCTGGCGACCTATTTAGTATTCCATTGGGTTTTCTCTTGTGGATGGCAATTGCAGCCTGTTTAGCCTTTTTCTTGTTGCACACACCTTTTGGTCGATACCTGCGTTCTATCGGATATAATGAAAAAGCAACGTTCCTATCTGGTGTCTCTACACCCTCGGTCATTTTCGTTGCCTTTGCCATTGCAGGTATGTGTTCTGCTCTTGGCGGAGTTTTGCTGGCCGGTTATGCAAATCAAGCGTACCAATCAATGGGCGACCCGTTTTTATTGCCCACCATTGCAGCTGTGGTTGTCGGTGGCACATCAATCTTGGGCGGCCGTGGTTCGTTATTTGGCACCATTGGTGGAGTACTTTTTATTACATTGTTAACGTCAATTTTATCAGTAATGCAGATCAGTGATGCATGGCGCAATATGATCTTTGGTTTTGTAATTTTGGCTATGCTTTTGTTCCAAACATTGCGAAAAGGGCTGCACAATGAGTAATATTCCTCGGTACATAGTTGTTGACCCGATATTTGAAACATTCATCGATACGTCCATTGTCCCAGAAGTAATAGCGGACGGGTGCGCATGGACTGAGGGTCCTGTGTGGTTTGAGAACGCACTCTATTTCAATGATATACCCAACAAGCGAATGATGCGCTGGACGGAAACTGACGGTGTGAGCACAACACTTGCTAACAATGAGTTTGCGAATGGCAATAGCCTTGATATTGACGGACATATTGTATCTTGCGAACACGGCGGGCGACGCGTTATCAGACGAAACAACCATGTTGATTTAACAAATGTGCAAGTTGTCGTTGAATCATATCTCGGTAAAAAACTAAACTCACCGAATGATCTTGTCGTAAAATCTGATGGGTCCATTTGGTTCACCGATCCGCCATATGGCATAAATTCGGATATTGAAGGGTATCCTGCCGATAGTGAAATTGGTGGATGTTATGTTTTTTGCGTGACACCTGCCGGTGATCTACGCGCGGTTGCTACCAATTTTGAAAAACCAAATGGCCTTGCATTTTCACCAGACGAAAAACGTCTCTATATAGCAGATTCAGGAGCCATAAAGGGCGCTAGTTTCCCAGGCATTGATTACGAATTACCACATCATATTCGAATGTATGATGTCGATAACTGTACCCTTAAAAATGATCGTATTTTTGCTGTAGTTGCTCCCGGTGTGCCGGATGGATTGCGCGTTGACCAAGGCGGCTTTGTCTGGACATCAGCCCTAGATGGTATCCATTGTCTATCCCCAGAAGGCGCGTTGATTGGTAAGATTTTACTGCCGTCGCAAACATCTAATATTTGTTTTGGTGGGCCTGATGGAAAAACAATGTTCATCACATCATCTGACAAAGTATATCGTGTACACAGTCAACGAAGAGATGCAGCACACGTCATAAAAGAAAAATTCGGAGACAGAAATGCTTGATCAACAGACAGTTGCCGTTTTTGGCTTGGGATCGATGGGTTACGGCATGGCGTCATCATGCTTAAATGCGGGATTTACAACATTCGGCATAGATATAACCGATAAACCGATGGAACAATTTCGCGCAGAGGGTGGCTCAACTGGAAATGTTCATGATCATCTATCGGAACTTGATGCTGTTCTTGTGGTTGTTTTAAATGCTGCGCAAACCGAGGCTGTTCTATTCGGTGAAAATGGTATTGCACCAAGCCTAAAGAAAGGCACTGTCGTTCTAGCATGTGCAACTGTGCCCCCAGAATTTGCAAAAAACATGGAAAACCGCTGCGCAAATCATGACGTTTTATATTTAGATGCTCCTATTTCAGGTGGGGCGGCAAAGGCTGCTAGTGGAGAACTGTCCATTATGGCATCAGGGTCGCCTTCAGCATTTACATCAGCAAAACCTGTGTTAGATGCGATCTCCGCAACTGTATTTGAATTGGGTGATGCTGCGGGCGCTGGCTCGGCCATGAAAGCGGTTAATCAGCTACTTGCGGGTGTGCACATTGCAACCATGGCAGAGGCTTTAACTTTTGGCATGACCCAAGGCGTCACGCCGGAAAAATTTGTTGATGTTATCTCTCAATGCGCTGGCACGAGTTGGATGCTTGAAAATCGTGCACCACATATTGCGAATGGTGACTACACTCCGCTTAGCCAGATTAATATTTGGCCAAAAGACCTCGGCATTGTTCTAGATGTTGCAAAATCGGCAGGGTTTAGCGCACCCATAACTTCGGCGGCATTACAACAATATATGGTCGCTGTCGGCATGGGATTAGGCAAAGAAGATGATGCTTCAATTGCAAAGGTTTATGCTCGAAATGTGGGCTTAAAATTACCTGGAGACAAAGCATGAAGCTTGGCTGCATTGGAGATGACTTTACAGGTTCAAGTGATCTAGCAAATACTCTGGCAAAAGGTGGTATGCGGACAGTTCAGTATTCTGGTATTCCAAATGTAAATGCACAAGATTGGGTTGAAGCAGGTGTGGTTTCACTCAAATCTCGCTCGATTGCGTCAGAAGATGCCGTTGCGCAATCTCTTGAAGCCCTTGAATGGTTGAAAGCGCAAGGTTGCACTCAATTTTTTTTCAAATATTGCTCTACATTTGATTCCACTAAAGATGGTAATATTGGCCCCGTCGCGGATGCAATTGCAGGTGCATTGGATGCGCATAAAGTCATCGTATGCCCAGCATTTCCTGGTGCAGGGCGATCAATTTATCAAGGTCATTTATTTGTAAATGACACATTGCTTAATGAATCTGGGATGCAAAATCATCCGCTCACACCAATGATCGATTCAGATGTTCGCCGTTGGCTTTCTTACCAAACAAAACATCAAGTGGGACATGTGAGTATTGCAGCTGTGCACAATGGGGCAGACGCAATTAAAAATGCACTGGACGCAGCACACAAAAACGGCCAACGTCTTGTTGTTGTTGACGCTATTGCTGATGCAGATCTAAATGCCATTGGTCAAGCCGCTGCTGATCTGCCGTTTATTACTGGCGGTTCTGGTGTTGCTTTAGGGCTTCCCGCCAACTTTGGATGCACCGCTGGCCAGACCAAATGGACAGGGCAAACTGGCAAGGCCGCCGCATTATCAGGTTCATGCTCGATTATGACACGACGGCAAATTGCAGCTCATAAAAAGGTTGCGCCCATATACGAGATTAATGCCGCTGATGTAATCAATAAAAACCTGAAGTTAGATGATGTAATAAAATGGATAATTGAGCAAGATGGTTTGCCTTTAGTATATAGCTCCGCTGACCCTGATGATGTCAAAGCTGTTCAAGCAAAATATGGCCTTAAACGCTCTTCAGAAGCTTTGGAATGTTTCTTTGCAGATTTGGCTTGTGGTTTGGTTGCCAATGGGGTTACGCGCATCATCACAGCAGGCGGTGAGACATCTGGCGCTGTTGTCGAGGCATTAAACATCTCGCAGTTGGAAATAGGCCCAGAGATTGCCGCAGGTGTTCCAGCTTTGCGCGCAAATTCTGATCTCGTTCTTGCGCTTAAGTCCGGAAATTTTGGGTCAGAAGATTTTTTTAACAAAGCCGACAAGGTCTTATCAAAATGACAGAAAACCAGCTTCGGGAAAAGATATGTATATTGGCGAAATCTCTTTTTGATAGAGGCTTTACACATGGTTCAACAGGTAATATATCCGCACGGTTGGATGATGGAGGGTTGCTTGTTAGCCCAACGGGTACGTCGTTCGGGCGCCTTGACCCGGGAAAACTGAGTACATTCGATGCGAGCGGCAGGCATATCGGTGGTGATAAACCAACAAAAGAAATGCCGTTACATTCTGCATTCTATGATACACGCAGCACCGCTGGTGCAGTTGTTCATCTGCATTCATGTCATTCTGTTGCTTTGTCACTGTTACCGGGTGCGAACGAAGACAATTTCCTGCCTCCATTGACACCTTATGGAATTATGAAACTTGGTAAGGTTAAATTACTTCCTTTTTTTCTACCCGGTGATCCGGCTATGGGTGAAGCCGTTCGCGGACTTGCAGGCAAACGATCTGCAGTCATGCTTGCAAATCACGGACCAGTTGTCGCTGGCAAAGATATCGAAGCTGCATGTACTGCGATTGAGGAATTAGAAGAGACCGCAAAACTTGCGATATTAACTCAAGGTCTTAATCCAAATAGACTTAGTCAAACTGATGTTCGAAATATAGTTGATGGCTTTAATGTGGAGTGGGATAGTTGATACAGTTTTCTGCAAATTTGGGCTTCCTTTGGACTGATAGAACTCTACCAGATGCAATAAGGGCCGCTAAATCTGCGGGATTCTCAGCCGTTGAATGTCATTGGCCCTATTATACGCAGCCAGAACTTGTACGCAAAGCGCTTGAGGAAACAGGCCTGCCAATGCTCGGCTTGAACACACATCGCGGCGAAGCGGGACAAAACGGTTTAACTGCTTTGCCGGACAGAGTAACGGATGCAAGAACAGCCATTGACCAGGCCGTTGAATATGCTGATCTCATTGACGCGCAAGCCATTCATGTCATGGCAGGCTTTGCAGACGGTGCAAGCGCTAAAACAACATTTGTGGCCAATTTACATTACGCAGCTGAAAAAACTGCGAGAACTATACTCATCGAACCTCTTAACCGACATGATGCACCAGATTATTTTCTTCAAACAACGGACCAAGCTTATGATATTATCGCAGAAGTGGCAGCGCCGAACTTAAAGCTGATGTTTGATTGCTATCATGTGGGCCGGACAGAAGGTGACATAACAACGAGGTTAGAAAACCTCCTTCCACACATTGGTCATATTCAATTTGCATCTGTGCCTGATCGCGGCACACCCGACCATGGTGAACTCAATTACCGTGAAATATTTGCTACTATAGAAAAACTTGAATGGAACAAACCTATCGGTGCCGAATACAAACAAACAGGACCGACCGATGATAGTCTGAACTGGATGAAAGACTTTTGCTAAATATAGAAGAATCAAAAAGAGTTAGCACTTTCCCGTTAATCTCCAAATATTTCTAATACACCTATTCTCACTTTGGAATAAGGCTTACCCCCTCATTCATATCAATTTAACGGCGACTTAGGTTCGAGACTGTGTGGAAACGTATTAGTTTTGTTGGTACTGGTTTGAATAGGCCGTTTGAGCTGTAATTTTTGGGATAGGCTATAGAAAAGCATATACTGGTTTTATTATGGTTCTCTATTGGTTTTTGACGCTTGTTCTGGCTGTTTTCGCAGATATGTGCCGAATATCACGCAGCTTTGATTGCAGCGGTCAGGTTTTGTAGGGCGATGATGTTGAGGACGCGTTTGAAGTCATAGGCAAGCACGTGCAGGCTTGTTTTTGTGGCGACATTCTTGCGAGTTCGGGTCAGAAAGTGGCTATGTCCCATCCACGTTTTAAGTGTTCCAAAAACATGCTCAACTGTTGACCGCCGAATGCGCATTGCATCTGGCATTTTCTCCAGCTTGTGTTCCACATCATCCAATATTGCCTCATGATCCCAACGTCTAATGCTAGCTTTGATATCATCCATCCGCCGCTGTAACTTGGCAGGCGTGAAGTTCTTGTCACGATTATTATCAGCTTTGAACTTTGAACCATCAATGGCAACAAGCTCACCGTTCTGAGCAGCATCCAGTAAACCTATCTGACGGCAAAGACATACAAATTGACTACAAACTTGGCCGATAGCTTTGCCACTATCACGGCGGAAATCAGCAATCGTTTTAAAATCAGGGATAAGACGACCTGTTAGCCAGATCAGTTCAATATTATGGCCTGCCTCACGCTCCAGCCTGCGACTTGAGTGGATACGGTTCAAATAGTCATAAACATAGATCTTCAACAAAACAGAAGGATGATATCCGGGTCGACCCGTATGAGCAGCACCTTTGAAACCCATTGCCGCTAGATCAAGGCCATCTAAAAAGCATCAACAGCGCGAACCGGATTATCTTCACCAATAAAATCTTCAAGATGATCAGGAAATAAAAAGCCTTGTTCTCGATCATCACCCTCAATGAAACGCTTCATCCAATACCTCTTATTAACGAAACAAATATATCACATTCACCCGTTTCCACACAGTCTCGGCCCAAAGCGGACATTGGAGGAATCGCATACTTAGTTTTACTAGAGTAGTATTTGCTGCTTGATGGGTAGTAGTGCTGCACCAAAAGAGGCTGCGTCACCATCGATATCTGACTTGATAAGTGAAGGCCGAGATGGTGAACGTACTGTTGGGTCATGATCGCCAAACGGATTGGATGATGCATTGATCAGCATATCGCGTAATGCTGGGGGGGCTTCTCCTCCAAACACAATAGCTGAGGGGTCGGTGATGGCGGATAGTGCCCGGATTGTTAAGTTCAAATGTGGCGTAACTTCATCCACCCATTCTCTTACGCCTGGCATGTTAGGATCAAATTTTTCTGCCAATTCCCGTATCGAATTGATGTTGATTCCGTGATTTTTCAGGCGGATCAATAATTCGCCGAGCGCGGGCCTGCTTGTCATCTGGTCGGGTGTTAGAATTGTACCCAATTCACCTGCATTCATGTGCGCGCCGGTTAACGGGCGACCATCTATGATGATGCCTCCACCAAAGCCATAATTGAAGGATAGATAGGAAAATGAAGCATGTGTTCGTCCTGCACCGACAAGCGTTTCTGCAATCGCGTTTGCATTAGCATTGTTTTCAACCCAAACATGATCGTGAAGATGACCTGTTAGCTCCGGCAGCAGCGGGATATTGGCCCATTCGGAAAGTTGAGAAGATGTGTGAAATTTGTCTGGAGCGCCAAGTCTATAACCTGTTATCGCAAAACCTACGCCGACAATTTTATTCGTCGGCACACTGTGTTCTTCGGCCAATCGTTCCATACTCGATTTTATACTCTTTATAACAATGTCACGATTGTTCAGGTTTGTCGGTTCGACGTAAGTGTCAATAATCTGGGTGCAAGACAAGTTAACCAAGGAGAGTTGAATGGTATCCGTGTTGAGCGAAACTCCGAAGGCAAATGCGGCATCATCAATCAGAGTAAGAGTTAGGCTGGGCTGACCAGGGCCGCTTTTTGTCTCCCTATCTGCTTTCAATAGGTTTTTTGAAATTAATGAATCTACAATGCGATGAACTGATTGTTGCGTGAGTCCCGTGTGTTTTGTAAGGATCGAGCGAGAAATCTCAGGATTTCTGTGTACGATATCTAACACCAATCGTTCGTTTTCTGTGGCAATTCTTCCTTGCCGATCACGCATACTCATTTCAAATTCTATCTCACCAATACGTGTTACTTAACTGAAGAAACATATTTCTACACTTAAAGTTATGAAATTAATAGCCGTAGTGTTTTTGCCAAAGTTAAGGCAGTTGATGCCTGTAAGACCGCATGTAATTTTTGGTTTTTTGTAAATAACTTGACTATCACTTTGAATTACACATAAAGTGTCATATTAATTACACATTAAGTGTATAATTAAACTTCACACGGTAAAAAAATCACGACAAATGTGAAATTAGTGAAGTTGGGAGGACAGTTTGGCAAATATTGCTTTGAAGAATGTGACAAAGACATTCGGGGAATTTACAGCCGTGGATAATATCTCCGCAGAAATATCTGACGGTGAATTTGTTACATTATTAGGCCCATCTGGTTGTGGAAAAACTACACTTTTAAACTTGATGTCGGGTTTTTTAACTCCTGATGGAGGGGCCATTCAAATCGGCGGAGCGGATGTCACAAATGCTCCACCTGAACAACGCGACACAGCGATGTGTTTTCAGTCTTATGCTTTATTTCCCCATCTATCTGTGAAGGAAAATATAGCCTTTGGATTACGTCAACAAAAGCTGCCCAGAAAAGAGATAGATGAGCGTGTAGCCGAGCTTGGCAGGCAGTTGGGATTGCAAGCTCAGTTTGCAAAGCTTCCAAACCAGCTATCAGGTGGTCAGCAGCAGCGTGTTGCTCTTGGGCGCTCATTGGCTGTACGACCAAGTGTGATTTTATTTGATGAGCCGCTTTCCAACTTGGATGCAAAATTACGGGAAAGCGTACGTTTTGAAATTCGAAAAATACAAGCGGAAGCTAAGTTAACAGCGATTTATGTCACACATGACCAATCCGAAGCGCTGGCAATGTCGGACCGAATATTTGTGATGAATGCGGGGCGTGTTGAACAATCTGGTTCCCCAAGGGAAATCTACAACACACCAGTAACCAGATTTGTCGCTGACTTCATAGGTGCCGCCAACATTCTCGAGGGTGAAGTTATTGGAGCATCTGATAATGGCTCGTGGATTTTTGATACCCAAATTGGTCAGCTGGCAGTTGAATGCAAGAAAAAGCCCGAGGCAAAAAAACATTACCTGTGTTGGCGACCCGAGGATGCCGTAGTTGATGCAAAACCGGGCAAGGGTGCTAACAGCAATTATCTTGAGGCCGATGTTTCAACGATCGCGTATCAGGGCGGGTTCACGGATGTGTTCGTTCATATAAATGATCTTGCGCAACGAATTCACGCCAGTGGAACATTTGAAATCTCCGATCAGAAGGCGAAATTCCAAATTCCACAAGATAAGATACGAATTCTGGAGCCGGTTTCATGAAAATGAAAGATTGGCTCAAAGTTGTGTTGCTTCTGCTGCCGGGTGTTGGCCTGATCGTTTTCTTTATGGGCACTGTCGCCTACATTGCTTTTGCACAATCTTTCGGCCTTTACAATTTGTCTGGTGTTAGTGAGTTCTCAACTTCCTTTTGGGAGGCGATGGTCAGCAAAAAAGCCTATATGCGTTCCGTACGTTTCTCTCTCTACGTCGCAACGATTAGTGCGCTACTTTCTGTGGCCATCGCCTACCCAATCGCTCTTTGGTTACGAAAACCATTCAGGGGTTCAATCGCTGTGGGTGCTTTGTTAAAGGCACCGTTGCTGGTTCACGGCTTGGTTGCAGCCTTTTTGTTTATTAATATCATCGCCTATCACGGTCTGTTAAACCAAACGATGATTGGTCTTGGCATTTGGGATGAGCCAAGACGTCTTCAAAACGATAGGAATGCGATCGGTGTCATTATTCTCCAAACATGGAAGAATATGCCATTTGCGTTATTGCTACTCACAGGTGCTGTTCAGAGTATCAGCGACGATGTTCTTAATGCTGGAAGAGACCTCGGCGCAGGTGCCTTTGATCGATTTAGGAAAATCATTGCTCCGCTGACGGTATCTGCAATGCAAGCGGCACTTGTCATCATTTTTATTGGTGCTCTTTCCGATTTCTCATTCCAGACAATCGCGGGTCCGACGAACCGTCAATCCATGGCTCAATATATGACTTATTTTAGTGATCTTGGCCGCTGGAACGAGGCTGGTGTTGTGGGTGTTACTCTGATGATCGTTTCATTCGTTGGCGCGATAACGCTTACGCTCGCTGCGCGGTTTATTTTCGGAGGCAGACGGTCATGAACATGTCTCGACTTAATAAAATTCTTATGTTCAGTTTAATAACGGTTTGCGCACTGTGGTTAGTTATACCGTTCACGATGGCCATCCTCTGGTCGTTGGTCGACCCCGCCGAACCATGGACAGTAGATAAACTTATTCCACCGCAAATGTCATTCTATCGATGGACATATATGTGGGAAAATTCGTCGTTAAAACAGGCACTTTTCAACTCATATGCACTGGCACCAACGGCGGCAATAGCTACCTTATTACTGTCACTTCCAACGTCATACGCACTGGGTCGATTAAAGTTTCCAGGTCGTGAATCGGTTAAGATTATCGCTCTCTTACCTCTGGTCATTCCGCCCTTCGTGACATCAATTTTCTTCTCATCCATTTTGTTTCAACTTGGCCTTACACACTCTCGGTTCTCCGCAATCGTCCTGGCACACACTGTCGTATTCATGCCTTATGCCATACGCATTATGACAGTCTCTTTTGAACAGGTTAGACAAGATCATATCAATGCAGCCAGGGATCTTGGCGCACCCCTATTGCAGAGATGGAAGGTTGCCTACTTACCTGCACTTAAACCAGGCATTATGGCTGCTTTATTGATTGTCTTTATTCAATCAATCGAAGAGTTCGCGATCGCGTTTATCATTGGTTCGCCAAATCTGGTTACAATTCCAACACTTCTATATGCATCCTTGGGGCAGGATTTTGTCCGCCCAAATGCCGCTGTGTTGTCACTCATTCTCGTTGTCCCAAATGTAATTCTCATGCTCTTTTTGGAAAGGCTTCTCAAGTCGGCCAATCCAACTATGAGTTCGGGAAAAGGATAGCGTGAATAATTCAAACAAACTGAGGATATTTTGTCATGAATAAGTTTCTTACTAGCATAGCGGCGATTGCCGTATCAACAACTGGAGCTTTTGCCTCGGACCTTTCTTCTATGTCTTGGGATGAGATCGTGGCCCAAGCGAAAGAAGAAGGTTCTGTAACTTTCACTAACTGGTATCTTCAAGATGCCATGCGTGATGCGATGAAGCCATTTGAGGAGAAGTACGGCATCAAGGTTACTATTCCTGAAGGTAAAATGACAGCAAACAGAGATAAACTGTTAGCTGAAGCCAACCGTGAAAAAGGTGACTTTGATGTTTTCGCGTTTGGATTTAACGATTTTGAGGTATTGGATAAGGAAAGTCTATTTTTGACTTTAGATGCCTTGCCAAAAGATGATGGCCGCAAAACTAAGTTGGCTGGAATAGATGGCGGAAAATTTGTCGTCGCATATTGGGGTAACCAAACAGGTATTTCTTATGACCCTGCAAAGGTAGCAGAAGCCGATTTGCCACAAACTCCAGCCGAATTTGAAGCATTTTGGACAGCTAACCCCGGCAAATTTGGCTTCAACTATGAAAAAGGTGGCTCCGGCCCATCGTTTTTCCATAATGTACTTCGCGTCGTCGGCGATGTCGATCTTTCTAATGGTGATGATAGCGCAGAACGTGTTGCAGAACTTCAAGCGGGAATTGACTTCTTTAATAAGAATGCTGAAAACTATGTCATTACCGCATCAAATGCAGACTCAATAACACGGGTGAGTGACGGTGAACTCTGGATGGCGCCGGGTTGGGAAGACCATGTTGCCGGTTTGCAAAAGCGTGGCGAAATACGCAAGGACATCAAATTCTATGTGCCTTCTTTCGGTATGAATGGTGGCGGTAACGGTGTTGCAATTCCAAAAAATTCACCACACCCTGCCGCGGCTCTTGTATTCATCAATTGGCTAACGTCAGCTGAAACACAAACAAGCTTCAATGCAAACTTTGGCACAGCGCCAATGCATGCAAATGCGGATGATTCAAATGCACTTGTTCCGAATGATCAACGTGCATACACCCAGCCATGGGGTGCACAACCGCTCTTTGACAAAATAAACGAAACATTCATCGAGAATGTAATTCAAGAGCGCTAAATCTTCTCCCAAGTGCTTGTCTGGTTCGGGTCGAATGGCCCGAACCAGGATTCCAATTTATTGAAAGAAAGAAAACTATGTCAGAAGTTCGGCCTATTATTGATTCAAAATTAATTCTTCATAGAGGTGCATCGGCGTACGCGCCCGAAAACACATTGGAAGCGCTGCGTTTGGCGGCTGAGATGGGTGCAAAATGGATCGAAACTGACGTTCGCGTGTCGAACGATAATGAATTGGTGATGATCCATGATGAAGAGGTTGATCGCACGACCGATGGCAGCGGGTTTGTCGCACAAATGACCTTGGATGAAATCAAGTCTCTAGATGCTGGTGGCTGGTTTTCGGGAAAGTACAAAGGTGTTAAAATCCCGAGCCTTAAAGAATACCTTGAAACGTGCCTCAAGCTCGATCTTGGTTTGGTTCTCGAGCTTAAAGTGACACACGGATGGGAAGAGAGATTAGGCAATCAAGTTGCCAAAGCAATCAGGCAGATTTGGACTGGCAAACCTGAAAAACTTGTCCTTTCAAGTTTTTCAGAACGGGTGCTAAAAATCGTGGAGGAGCAAATTCCGGAATTTCCCCGCTGTCTTGCAGTGACAGCGGTGCCTGATGATGTTGAGCAACGCCTTAAGGAAATAAATGGCAAGATGATTCACTTACAACATAGTTTTGCCAATGATGAAGGATTATCAAACTTAAAAAATGCAGGCTGTGAGTTCGCGTTTGCAACGGTAAATGATCCAACACGTGCAAGGCTTCTACTCTCTCAAGGAGCATCAAGCATTATGACCGACAGGCCCGACATCTTCACAGCTTCTAATGTTGCATAATGAGTGAATTTTCTGAACGGTTGGAGTTTATAACGGAGTTATCTGAATGCGCCCAACAAGGGAGGGCTCAGGCTGATCGAAACATAAACTGCTTGCACTGCGTTGTCTTTGCCATTGAATGGGCTTCCATTAAAGCACCATCTAAGTCATCCGCAATAAAGCCTCTAAGATCGTAAAGCTCGACATGTTGGTTGTCTTCTTCATTGGTCAAGTGATTGGCAAGCTGTCGTGCGCCACCACGTTGCGAGGCTTTTAAAATCATTGCAACTGATACAGCTTATGGAAATGGCTCAGTATATAAATTGACGCTGCTAACAAGGGATGTAAAAATCATGTGGTCTAGGGGAGAAAAATCTGGATGTATCTTTGTACTATCAAGCCTGTCGCTCACAGAAGTATTATTCCTGACCGAAATTAGATGCATAGAAACCTTTCTTATACATTTCAATATTGATGGCAACCTCGGCTCTGTTTCACGTTTACGCCCGTTTATTTAGAATTTGTATAGACCTTCAACGTAATGCCGCTTTTGAAATTGTCACCCAGCTTGATCCTTGCAATTATTCCTCTCAAAGGGGAGTTGAAATTTTGTCCATACTGTGTGGAGTGCTTCGACAAATTTATCTATCATGACAGGAGTATGGTTTGGTGATAGCGTTACTCGTAAACGTTCGGTGCCCTTAGCAACTGTTGGGTAGTTAATTGGCTGAACATAAATATCAAAATTGCTAAGAAGTTCATCTGCGACTGCTTTGCACAGGCGCGGATCAGCAATCATTATCGGTGTTATATGGCTTTCCGACGGAAGAAACGGTATTCTTGCCAAAGTTAATCGTTTTTTCAGGTATGCAACAGCGCTGTGCATGGCTTCACGCTCGTATGAGCTTTGCCGTAAATGTGCAATTGAAGCGCGCGCGCCAGCGGCAATGGATGGTGGCATGGTACTTGTAAAAATAAATCCACTGGCATGACTGCGAATTGCATCAATAAGTGCCGACGAAGACGCAATATAACCACCAACTACACCGTAAGCCTTGGCAAGCGTTCCTTGAATGATGTCGATTTCATTGTTCAACCCTTCCCGTTCGGCTACACCCGCACCTGTAGGACCATACATGCCGACAGCATGGACCTCATCAAGATACGTCATCGCATTGTAACGCTTGGCAAGTTCAATAATTTTTGCGATCGGACCAATATCTCCATCCATGGAGTAAACTGATTCGAATGCAATTACCTTGCAACGCGACTTGGGCTGCTCCTTAAGTAGGTCCTCCAAATGATCAATGTCATTGTGTTTGAATATCTTCTTTTCTGATTTGCTGGCTGAAATACCCTGTATCATTGAAGCATGATTTTGATCATCAGACAGTATCAGGCAATCGGGCAATAATCGTCCAAGAGTAGATAATGTGGCTTGATTTGCGAGATAACCGCAACCGAAAACAAGCGCTTTTGGTTTTTCATGAAGTATGGAAAGCTCATGTTCCAATGCAATAATATCTCCATGATTACCCGAGATATTCCGCGTTCCACCAGAGCCAGCACCATGCAGGTCGATTGCTTCCTTCATCGCCTTTCTAACATTTGGATGCTGTCCCATTCCTAAATAATCGTTGGAACACCAAATAGAAATTTCCTTTGGTTCACCGTGAATAATTGCTTCTGAGTACGGGAAATGCCCAACTTGCCTATTATGCTCCTGAAAATGCCTGTAGCGCCCCTCTGCAATCAGTTCGTTCGTAGAACTCATCATATGGTCATCATAAATCGTGCCATTATTCTGGGCATGTACTTTTTGTAAATGGGGACGACTAGATAGATCGGATCTCATAATACCAGTTTCCGTTGGTCAGTTTTGCGCATAAGAAGATTCTAAAATTTTCTGAATTTGCGGTTGAATAGGATGGTCATCTGCAATGACCTGGCTAAGTTTTTGTAATTCTTCAACAGCTTCATTATTACGATTAAGTCTATGCAGGAGAAGGCCTTTATACCAAAGAGCTTCTAAAGTATCTGGGGCATGTTTCAGGACTGCTTCTGTATGATTGAGTAAAACTGAATTATCTCTGGTGCCATGATCAATCGCTACGCGCAAAAAATCCAAACGAAACTCCATATCGGTTGGAAATGCTTCTGTCGCTTCTTCTAATAAATTGGGAATGTCTTCGTTGCGTCCAAGCACACGATAGCTTCTTAACAGCATAACATAATCCTGTCGGCTCCCGTCTCCGCCCTTTATGCGGCCTTCAAGCCGCCCAACCATCTTGGTGACATCCGGTTGCCCGTTCTCGTCCAGGAGCGCGTTAAATGGAGATGGCATTTCTGCGTCTTCTGCAATTGGAATACGCCCATCATCATGGGGTGAAATATCTAAGTTAATATCACTCAATGACGCGTACTGACTAACTCCAACTGCAAGAGGTGTACAAATGATTACAAGCCCAAGAATTGATAGCTTTAACCATCTATTTGTTGAACCAAAACGGTATGGTAAATGGCTAAATCGATGGTTTCGGGCATTCTCTAGCGCATGTTCTGCATCTTTATATAGAATATTACTTACTGATTTGTGCTCTTCACTATCAATTCGCCCTTCTTGGAAAGCGTGGTCATTCTCTCTTATTAAATTAAGTAAACGATTTTTTTCATGCACCCATCTAGCGCTCGGATCTAATACTTCTAACCCAACACCAAGGTCTCTATGTTTAGTTCGCAAGAACGGCATAGATAAGAGAAACAGTAGACTAGATAGTAATAGGAAAATTAGAATCCAAATCATGTTTAAACCTCCATCTCATCTAGGCGTTGCTCGTCAAGCACATCTTTTTGACTAGGAGGATCGCGATGCATTGCTTTAATCAATCGGTAAGCAATGAAAATGAACAAAAAGCCAAACCCAAACGGAAGAACCCACAGGAATAGACTGGGGCCATTTGTAGCCGGCTCTAGCAAAACATAGTCTCCATAACGGTCACGAAAAAACAGGATGATGGCATCATCAGTTGCCCCAGCTTCAATTTGTTCGCGCAGAAGAAACAACATTTCCTGTGCTATTGAGGCCTGGCTGTCCAGTATGTTCTCACTTTGACATACAGGGCACCGGAGAATTGAAGCGAGCTCACGTACTCGAGGCTCATTCTTATTTTCTGTCACGAGTTGTTGGCCACCTGCATGAACAGTCAGCAAGATACCTAACAAAATTGCTATTATGACTCTCATGGTTTTACCCCAATTTTGGGTAAAATTTCTTGCAGAACTCGCCTATTCAAAGGTCCAGTGTGACGCCATTGAACTATACCATCTTCATCTACAAAAAATGTTTCCGGCATGCCATATACGCCAAAATCTATACTTGTGCGGCCACGCGGATCGATGCCAGACGAATAGGGAAGTTGACCCTGAGTGCTAAGAAATTGTAGCGCGTTATTATTGGTGTCACGCGAGTTTACGCCAACCATGACGAATTCTTTCGTGTTATTTGCCTTACTACCAAGCCAGATAAGTTCATCATGTTCCTGCCTGCAGCTTGTGCACCACGAGGCCCAGAAGTTGATAATAAAGGGCTTACCAAGATAGTCTTCAGTTTTCACTAGACCTGTTTTTGTGAGCATCGGAAGTGAAAAGCCTGGAACCTCACGACCGATGAGAGCCGATGGCAAATAAGAAGGGTCCCGTGTCAAACCAACAGCAAATAGAACCAGCAAACTTACTGCAGAACCAGCGAGAACTACACGCCAATTTAGGATATATGATTGCTTTCTGGTTGCGCAGGTCATTCAGCTGGCACCTCAACACTTTTGGGTAAGTGTACATTAGGCTTACGAAAGGCGACTGATTGTGTGAGTGATAGCATGCTACCCGCAAGCACGATCATCCAACCGAGCCAAATCCATATAATTAACGGGTTCCAAAATATTCGCGCTGTTATTCCTCCGCTTTCAGATTCATTGCCCATGACCATGTATAAATCCCCGCTGAAGAAACTATGTATCGCGATCTCCGTTGTTGTCATATTTCGAATTTTATAAAATCGCTTCTGGGGCTGCATCACAAAAAGCAAGTTCCCGTTTTGCGAGACACTGAATTCTGCTACGCGGCCTTGAAAATTTTCGCCGTCCGTATCCGCCAGATTTCGCAGAGTCACCGTGAAATCTGAAATTTCAGTACTTTGTCCGATGTTTAAGAAAACTGTTTTTGTAGACTGGAAAAGACCGGAACCAATCATACCAGCTGCAATTAGCACGATACCAAAATGAACAATCAGGCTTCCCATTCGTCGCCGGCTATTCGTCAGTGTTTCATAAATAGAAAGCCACAAGCTAATGCTCTTCAGGCGTTTTCGTGTTGAAACAGCGATTGATATATCTCTGACAATGCAGGCTGCAGCGAAACCAACAGCAAAAGTTGCGAGAACTGTAATAGTGCGTGCAGCGGGCAAAAACATGCATGCAATAGCTAAGATAGAACCAAAAATTAGTTGCTTATATGATATGCGCCATAACCTTTTAAGTGTCATACCACGCCAAGGAATGGATGGCCCGAGCGCCATCAAAAACATAAGCGCGACCATGACTGGCAAAATAACTATGTTGTAATATGGTGCGCCAACGGATACTTTCTGGTCAGAGACAACCTCAAGGAAAAGCGGATAAATTGTACCGATAAATACGCATGTTGCTGTGAGTAACAGCAAGATACTATTGATCAGAATTCCGCTCTCGCGCGAAATTAGTTTTTCGACAATTGCTTCACTTTCAAGGAGCTGACTGCGCCAAATAATAAGGCCATAGCTGACGACCATGGCGACTGCCAAGAAGATCAACATGTAAGTGCCGCGTCCAGGGTCCACTGCGAACGAGTGCACAGACGTTAAAACACCTGAACGAACCAGAAAAGTTCCAAGTAATGTTAAAAGAAATGTTGTGGTAACAAGGAATACGTTCCAAGTTCGAAACATATGCCGTTTCTCTTGAACCATCATGGAATGCACAAGGGCTGTTGCAGTCAGCCATGGCATAAGGGAAGCATTTTCTACTGGGTCCCATGCCCAATAGCCTCCCCATCCCAATTCGTAGTAGGCCCAATAACCACCAAAAATAATCCCGGAGGTAAGGGCTGCCCAAGAAAACAAAACCCAACGGCGGACTGCCACGACCCACTCTATTCCGCTATACCCGCGGATCAAAGCGGCAATGGCAAATGCAAATGGAACTGTAAAACCAACATAGCCCAGATAAAGTACAGGTGGATGAAACGCTAAACCGGGGTCCTGCAAGAGTGGGTTCAAGTCCTGACCATTTAATGGGGTAGGAGTGAGCGTGAGGAATGGATTTGAAAGAAAAATAATGAAAATTAAAAACCCAATTTGAACCGCACTAAATGTTGCAATAATCAAAGGCATAGAGAGTGGGAAATTTCTCCAATGAACACAGATCGCACTGAAAGAAAATACCGCCAAATACAACGCCCAGAGAAGTAGGGAACCTTCATGCGCGCTCCAAAGTGCAGAAACTTTGTAGAGCATAGGCAGGTTCAAATTGCTATTTTGTGCAACATAGGCTGCTGAGAAATCATTTGTGATAAATGCTCGAAAGAGAACCAAAACTCCAAACAACACCAATGCAGTATGAATACCCATGGCATTTCTTGCGGAAATCAGCGCAGAAAGATTTCGAGTGCGCTCTGCAACAGTTGCTACGATAAAAGCATAGATTGACAATATCAGCGCTAAAGATACAGCAAGTTGGCCAAGTTTTAGATAACTGATGTCCATCACTTTTCCAGCCCTCTCAAACAGTCATCAATTCCTGATATGGAGCTTTCTATCTTGGCTTCGCTTATCGCGGCATACCCCATAACAACAGTTTGTGAAAATGACTTGTTTTGCTTGGATATCCAGGCCCCGCCGGTCTCGGGTCTATATATGCCAATGCCATTTAGTAATGCGGACTTCTCCAACAAAGAAGGACTGCCGTATTTAGCTGGTAAAGACCATGATATATGTATACCGGCTGTTTCGCCAACGATCTGACAATCGCCAAATAGGTTATGAAGACCAGAAACAAGGCAATCACGACGCTTCATATAAGCTGTTCGTATTCGCCTGAGATGACGGCGGTAGCCGCCGCTATGGATGAACTCAGCCATTGCAGCCTGTTTCATCCAGCCAGTACCATTGCTAATAAGCTGTTTCCAATCCCGTAGTGGATGCATGATCTTTGGATTGGCTATTAAGTAGCCTAACCGGAGTGCAGGACCGAAAGATTTAGAAAAGGTGCCGAGATAGATAACACGCCCTGTTTGATCCAGCCCCCTCAACGAGGTCAGAGGCGCTCCATCGTAACGAAATTCTCCGTCATAATCATCTTCTACAATATAGCTCCCGGTCTTTCTTGCCCATTCTAACAAGAGAAATCTTCGCTCAAGGGAAAGCGTTGAACCAATTGGATATTGGTGAGATGGCGTTACATAGACAATCCATTTACCTGTTTTGGGCAACTCATCGATTTTGATGCCTTGATTATCGACTTGCACTCCTTTGCTTGCGTAGCCCATCGCAGTAAACAGAGCCAGCGCTCCAAGGTAACATGGGTCTTCGTGCAAAAACCCATATCCTTTGTCTTTGAAGGCCATTGCAAGCAATGTCAGACCATCCTGCGTACCACTTGTAATCAATACGTTATCAAAATTGGTGGATATACCACGAGATGGGCCTACATGATCTGATACCGCGGCGCGCAATGTCTCCAGTCCCTCAGGGCCTCCATAAACCGACATAGAATCGGTTTGATGTCGCAGTTTGGTTTCAACAATTTTACGCCATTCACTCTTCGGAAATAGTTTTGACTCCGTCCTGCCAATCCAGAAATCAGCCTTGAGCCGCCGACCGTCCGCCCTTTCATGCTTATGAACCAGAAGGCGATCTATCGGACTAGTTTCATCATCATTCTCGCTGGCAAGAACCCTCTCACCTCCGACGGTGTTTCCTCTTTGTGAGCTCATGGCAGCTTCAGGCAGTATTGAGCTTACAAAAGTTCCGACATTGGCTTGAGTTTCAATATACCCTTCCGCATATAATCTTTCATAGGCTAACACGACAGTATTTCGCGAAACTCCAAGCTGCTCGCTAAGTACTCTCGTTCCAGGTACAGCATCACCGCTTCGCAATCTGCCCTCAAGAATCATCGCGCGAAGCTCTTGAAAGACTTGCGTTTGAAGTGTTCGTTTATCATCCGGATTTAGTGCTAAAACAACTGGCATCTTTTCCCCCCCGGATCTACTATAACTTAACATGCGACAATATGCATGGTGCCGGCTCCTCTCTTATTGTTGAGTCCGGCTCTAGTATTTGTATTTCGAAATAAGGAATCTACACGCATCAAACCAAAGTTTGGGAAAGATTAAACTGGTAGTAATTTATAAACCCAGTAGCCGCCCGCCTGAAACACTAGTTTAGTCCCTGGTGCCAGTCCAACTCTCGCGCCATCAAATGGGAGCAGCAGGCCAATAATCGTCGACTTATCTTTGGCATCAGAGAGAAAGTATACACGTAAGCGCCCATCTGGGATCTTTACTGCGGCATAGGAAGCATAGTTATTTACTGCCTGCCAATCCTTAATCAGACGTGTTAAATCATGAGCATGGGCGTCACCTTGAAAATCCTTCATGGCCACCAGCAGCCTGTCACCCAATTCAGCACCAAGATCAAATATGTCGCGCAAGTGAAGAATAATATAAGTATCTTCATTTGCAGACAGCGCTCTCATTTGCGCAGCACCATAAATATCTTCTGAGACAAGCGCTTCACGAAAGTTCATCCATTGTTCGTTTGATGTTTCATTCTCAAAAACTTTAGGTTGCGCATAAGGAAGAATGGCTGAATCCAACCAGCCGTCTGGCATTTGAGTTGATATAATAGGAGTAACACCCGCCAACGGAACATTTACATCATCCATGATATTTTGAATACGGTTCGATAATTCGGGAAAAGCAAGTACCGTCGCAGTCTTGGGCAAGTATTTTTCAAGCGCTGCAAAAAGTTGAAGTTCTTCCTTTGCATAAATATCTGAGCGGAAAATTGGTTGATTAACGTGACTTTTCCAATTGACTACCAAAGGAGGTTTGCCCTCCATTTCAAGCGCTTCAAATGATGTAATGGCCGCTCTAATTCCATCCATCTTGAGGTCGTATCGTTTAATCGTGCCTCCCAGAAGTAGTTTGCTAAGCTCCTTTGTTTCCTCAGAAATATCGGCATCGTCGGCCAACTCCAGCCTAGGGCTTTCGATAGGCTTCTCATTAGCTTGATGTAAGAAAAACCAGCTGATTAGGATAATTGACGCCAAACCTAAAATGGTGACGGTCGCAATATGCGACCGCCGGAGGGAGTGTTTTGCGATACTTGTTCTCTCATGACTTGCTGTTAAAAGAACCATCACTTAGCCTCAAGTTCTTCGATGCGTTTCTTAAGTGCAGCTTTCTCGCGAAGCTGTGTATCTGCATCGCGGATACGCGCTAGGCTACGAACCAGTTTCGCCCAACCATCGGTGTAAGTAAAACCACCCGGGTTCACATGAGCAAGTCCTTTGAAATGCCTCATATTATGTTGCTCCCACATTTCCGCGAATTCTACATCAACAGCGGTTGGGTTATTACCCTTAGTGAAAAAGAAGCTAAAGAAACCGCCAGGTCCGTCTTCATCCGGATGAGGTGGTGCCGGACGATTTGTGGTTTGTCCGACTAGAAGACCATCGGCATATAAACCATCCATGACTTCTCTCGCCTGTGAAACTAAGGCAATGCCTTGAGCCGTACCTTTATCAATAACGTCAAAGTAACTGCGAGCAAAACGCTCAGAATGGCATTGAGAACAGGTGGTTATCCAACTATCAAGTCGATCTGAATACCATTCATCATTAATGTTCTCTGCTGTTTCGGGCAGAGGATTGAAACCCCACCGTACTTTGCGAACTACATTATGGCCGTATTCTCCATCATATTCCATATGGCAGGTCTGGCAGGTTGGCGCAGTTTGACCACCCTTTTCAAAAGCATCAGCCAACGGTAGTTCCCAATCCCACTGATCACCTGAACTGTTGTAAATTGCGCCATGCCGGGAAAGCATAAAGTTTTCGAATTCATTATGATCGACACCATTATGGCATGTTGAACAAGCCTCTGGTTTTCGTGCTTCAGCTGCAGAAAACTTATGCCTTGAATGACAAGAACCGCAGGTGTTTTGCGTTGTGTGACACAGTGTGCAACCAACGGCAATTTCGCGTTCCTCCATGCCTGCCCAGATGGCTGTGTCGACGTTTGCCAAATATGACAGCGCATGCGAAGGACGGCCAGCTGGCCATTGGCCTTGAGGCCAATTCTGGGTATCGCGTTCTGATTCACGCTCGGCGAACTCTTTTACATGGCACTGACCACATGCTGCGGCATCCGGCATTTTCAGATCAGCCTGGTGATTACCTTTCTCAGCACCCACCCCAATATGACAATCGATACAACCAACCGAATTGAGTGGTTGATCCTTCTCTAACAATCCCATGGAACGAAGGTTGTTTTCGACATCATTGATCATGTCTTTTTTATAAAAACGAGAGTCCGTCGGATCCAGTTTACGGATTTCGTCCAGATTTCCATGCACGCTTCCTTTCCAGGAATGTACCCAACCAGGCGTCACCGATTCATGGCAGGCGACACAATCACTGCGTTCAACTTCAAAGTCTAACTCAGGCGGCACGTAGTGTTCGGTTGGATTTAGGTACATTGAAAATGGAATGGGTTCCCACAAATCAGACAACGCTCCTTCACCTGCACCCTGAGCGGGGTCTCGATAACGCTCAACAATTGCATCATAAAGCACATTTGGCGCAACACTTTTCTCGAGATTAAGCGCCTCATAAAGTTCATCAGGAATGTCTGCCCGTGCACCGGAAGACGCCAACATTGCAAAGGTAGTGAACAAGACAATTAGCGTCTGAATACAGTTTCTATGAATCATGAATTCCCCTCCCGTCCCACAAGCTGACGCAGGACTATCAAGAGGCAATATTACAATTGGTGCTCGAGAAGGAGGTAGATCCATGCCCCGAATAAATGATGGGGCCGGTTGTAATCAACCGGTACTTGCTACATCAAAATGGCATCATTATAAAATTTGTGACTGTATAATTTCAAAGTAGAACAGCCAGCGTTGAGTAGGTGTTTGACGATTGCCATGAAAATTCAACAACCCTTTATCATACCTTTATCATACCTTTATCATACCTTTATTACCTGAATCATAGAAGAGAAACTCCACCATGCATAAACTCCTGCTCCTCATAATTGGCACGATTTATATTATTAACTCGCTCGTCATGTGGTTCACACCAATATGGTGGTACGAAACCGTTCCAGGCATTACAATGATGGGTCCATTTAATTTGCATTTCGTACGCGATATAGGTTTGGTCTACCTCATTTCTGGCATCGGATTAATCTATGGCATACGTGTGCCACAAGTTGCTATTTTCGCATGCTTATGGCCAGCTCTACATGCCTTATTTCATGCATGGATTTTTATCCAAAGAGGTATGCCATTTGATGTAATCGCTGCAACAAATCTGTTCCTGATTCAGCTTCCAGCATGGTTGAGTGTTTGGGCTGCGATCCAACGCTTTCCTGCGCTGCAGGAAGAAGGACGTTGAAGATATTCAGAACCTCGACGAAGATTGTCGCATGAATTAGATAACAATGATTGCTACTTTGGAGGTCGTGGTACGAGTAAGCGGATTTCATAACAGGCATCATCGTTTGTAAGCAAGATAATCCAACCTGACAATGCCGCTCTACATGCCTGCCAAACATAGAAGGGTGAAATGACAATGTACGGCAAATGACCAACTTGAATTCCAGATATTATTCCCATGTTACATTTGCAACAAACATGTAACCAGCTCCATAAATAGTCTTTATGAGTTTTGGTGCTTGGGGGTCTTCATTTAGTTTTGAACGTAAGCGTGAAATGCGCACATCGATGGATCGATCGAAATTCTGTTCAGCATCAATATCTAATGTGTTGAGTATTTGAGAGCGTGAAAACAATCTATTTGGACCTGATATAAACATTTTCATAATGTCCATTTCAGCTTTGGTTAATGGTGTGGAATGACCATCGACATGTGTCAAAGAATAGTTGGTTAAATCAATTGTCCAGTCATCAAAGAATGCTTTAAGATATTTCTTACCGTATGTATCATTAATTACTGCAGGTGTGCTCGCCTTTTCCGTACGGCGTAAAACGGTTCGTATACGGGCAATTAATTCCGCAGTTTCAAATGGTTTTGAAATGTAATCATCGGCACCCATTTCAAGGCCTACTATTTTGTCACTTAATCCACGTCTACCTGAAATTATAATACTGGCAATCTGGTATTTGTCGTTCAGCAACTTAATAAGATCCAACCCATTTTGGTCCGGCAGTCCAAGATCTATTAGGCATAGATCCGGCTTAAATACTTCTAGCTCGATCTCAAATGCAGAAGCCGATTCAAAATGTCGGGCAGTAAAACCATAACTCTCAACCGCGATACGGATGTTCTCAGCGATATCGCAATCATCTTCGACAATAGCGATTTTGTGTGCAAGTGCATTTTTCATGTAACGATCTTCTTTTTTATGTCCGTTGACATCAGCTTAGTAAGCCTAGAATTGTTTTTGCAAAAACTTGAGAATCAAATGGTTTACGAAGGAGAGTGAATTCATTTTGAGCGTCTTTTATTATCGGGTCTTGTCGCGGTAAACCGCTTACCAATAATATATTTAGTTCCGGTTTGATTACACTCCATTTGCGCGCTAAGTCTAATCCGTTTTCCAAACCGGGCATAATGATATCGGTAATCACTGTGGTTATTTCTGGGACTTGTTCCACAAGGTTACAAGCTTCAATAGCACCATTTGCTTCGATATTTGGTATCCCAAGGGTGACTAGGTGATTTCGCATAAGTGCCCTAAGCTCCGGATCATCATCAACGATGAGGAACAACTGGTTACTTAAGTTCTTAAGTTGAGTTGGAGTCTCATTTAGTTTGTTTTGAGATGTACAGAATGGAATCTTCAAGCAGACCTGCCCGCCACCGTCTTGCGTATTTGACAGTTCCAGTTCTCCTGCGGATTGTTCAAGAAACGTATTTACCATGGAAAGCCCAAGTCCGGTTCCTTTCCCTTGTGGCTTAGTTGTAAAGAATGGCTCTTTTGCTTTAGCAATTACGTCTTCTGAGAAGCCATGACCGGTGTCCGTGATGTTAATACAAACAGTTTTCTTTTCATCTTCATCTGTGTTTTCAATCTTTGCAGAGACGGTAATTTTACCTTCTCCATGGTGAGTTTCAATTGCATCTCGTGCATTAAATAAAACATTTAGGATAGCATCTTGAAATGCGCCTTCGTCTACCTGGCTGATGATTTCTTCATCACCGAGTTCGAGGTTGATATTGATGGAGCTGGAAAGCGAAGCGGAAAAGAGTTTTACCAGATCTCGAAGCAAAGCAGATAAGTTCGTAATTTTAATATCAAGGTTTTGGCGAAATAAGAAAGACATCAAATTATCAATTATGCGAGTACCGCGTCTAGCAGCCTGCTCTGTAGAGCGGATCAAATCGGACTGCGAGTTGTCTGCTGCTTTTTCGATACGTTCGAGATTACCCAAGATTACGGTCAAAATATTTGAAAAGTCATGCGCAAGTCCGCTGGTCAATTGAGCAGTTGTTTCCAATCTATTTGCTCTTAACTGCATTTCGTTGGCAGCAATTTCCGCAGACACGTTTAGAGACTGAACAAAAACACCATGTGTTACCCCTTCTTCATCTATGTCTGGTGAGAATGTTGTGCGCACGGAATGTATATCGTCTTCGATGCCTTCTACCCTGTAACTAAAAGTTATTGTGTTCCCCTGAAGGGCGGTTTCCAAATTTGGTTGTATGTGTGCCAAAACTTTTTTGGGAAATACTTCTGTAATATTTTTATCAACGAGACTGTCTCGTTGGATTCCCATGACATCAGAAAATCGATTGTTGGAGAAGCGATAAATGCAGTGTTCGTCAATATAAGCAATATGAGCTGGCATTGCGCGCGTAATCTTGCGCATTCGCCCTTCTGAAACAAGCAATTCTTGTTTGGTTTTTTGAAGAGCGCGATTTGCTGCCTCTAGAGCGCGGTTGGTTTCTGATAATTGGCCGGTACGACGCAATAGCTTGTCAGATAGTTCATCGCTGCGTGCTCTAAGTACTTGTTCATTTCGCCAAGTTTCGGTGATGTCAGAATAAATAGTCACCCATCCTCCGCTTTCAAGTGGGTGCCCCTCAACTGATATGCGTTGTCCATTTGGTCTGGTACGTTCAAAATAATGCGGTTCAAACAAGCGGGCACGTTCTATCCGTTCTGCCGCCAATAAGCCTACATCACCAGGCCCAAATTCACCGCGGCGTGCCAAAAAATAGTTCAGATCTGCAAAAGAAAGACCCGGGATGATAATCTCGTTAGGCAATTCAAATAGATCGATAAAACGTTGATTGCAGGTTACTAATGTCATGTTTGCATTAAAAATCGACAAGGCTTGCTGAATGAGATTCAGGCCTTGTTCGATAACGAGATGATCGTTTGATTTATCTGTGGTTCTGGTATTGTAAACTGCTGGCAAACTCGAACCCTCCTTGTCCAACATTTACGGCCAAGTATGACCAAAAATAAAGTTATATCAACTTTATTAGGTAGGAATATTTGCTGTAACATTTCGCAACATTGTTGAAATTTTTGTGAAAAATTTACCGCATATGGTGCTATTGTGAGTGTTTGGGAGGACACGCAGTTATGCTATTGGAAGTTGACAATATTTCTCTATCTTTTGGCGGCATCAAGGCGCTCAGTGAGGTCAGTTTTTCGGTTGAAAAAGCTGAGCTTTTTTCGATTATCGGACCAAATGGAGCCGGAAAAACGTCTATGCTGAATTGCATTTCTGGACGATATACTCCCAATAATGGTTCCATTCGTTTCAAAGGTGATGAGCTCATTGGTCGTAATACGAGTGATCGCCCTGATATTGGTATTGGTCGTACATTTCAGAACCTAGCCCTGTTTAATCACATGAGTGTACTCGACAATATTATGGTCGGGCGACACCATCTCCTCAAAAATAATTTTCTGACTGGAATGGCGTATTGGTTTGGTGCACGAACCGAGGAGTTAGAGCACCGCCGCGAAGTTGAAGACATTATCGATTTTTTGGAAATTCAACATATTCGCAACGCAACAGCTGGAACACTCTCTTACGGTTTGCGTAAACGGGTGGAGCTAGCCCGTGCTATCGCACTTAAACCTGAGCTTGTTCTGCTGGATGAGCCTATGGCTGGCATGAATATGGAAGAGAAAGAAGACATGGCGCGGTTCATTGTCGATCTCAATCAAGAGCTGGGCATGACTGTTATTATGATTGAGCATGACATGGGTGTTGTGATGGATATTTCAGATCGTGTCATGGTTCTCGATTTCGGTGCGAAAGTTTGCGACGGGTTACCAGACGAAGTGATGCAGAATGAACATGTAAAAACGGCTTACCTTGGTGCTGATTATGATGAATCTCCACTTTCATCTAGTGGGCGCGTTGAGGAGGTGGTGTGATGAGTGCATTGATCAAAAAAGGTGATGGTCTGGATACTCTTCCTAAGCTGCTGGCTCACAATGCCAAACATGTTCCAGATGAAGTCGCATTGCGTGAAAAGACATTTGGTATTTGGGTTAGCCAAACCTGGAATGATTATAACAACAATGTCAGGCGTATTGCGTTGGGTCTTGTCGCCCTTGGAATCAAAACAGGTGACGTTGTTGGCCTTATCGGCGATAATCGGCCGGACTGGGTGGCAGGTGAAATAGCAGCGCAGGCGTGCGGTGCGGCGACACTTGGTCTTTACCGCGATTTGATGGAACAGGAGCTTGCTTATCTCATAAATTACGCTGAGACGCGATTTGTGTTCGCTGAAGATGAGGAACAGGTCGATAAGTTTCTTAATCTGGATAAAGATTGTGCCTCTATCGAAAAGATTATTTATGAAGACCCGCGCGGAATGCGCAAATATGATGATCCGCGCTTAATCCAACTTGAAGAGCTTCGAAAGCTTGGCGATGAATTGCATGCGAAAAAACCTAATCAATATAACCAAATGGTTGAAGGTGTCGGCGGGAAAGATCTAGCGATTTTATGCACAACGTCTGGCACGACATCTAATCCCAAGCTAGCAATGCTGAGTGCTGGTAGCATCATTGATCATTGTCATGATTACTTAATCGTTGATCCGAAAAACCATTTGGATGAATACGTATCCACACTTCCGTTACCCTGGATTATGGAGCAGGTTTATGCGGTGGGTATGTCGCTGATATCGCGCATGACGGTAAATTTTGTTGAAGAACAAGAAACTACAATGTCTGACTTGCGTGAGATTGGGCCGACTTTCGTGCTTTTTGCGCCACGTGTTTGGGAAGATCTCGTGGCAACCGTGCGTGCGCGTATGATGGATTCTTCATGGACTAAGCGTTTAATGTACGACATTTTTTCTGAAATTGGCATCAATGCTTTTGATGCAGGAAAAAACTCAAAGTTGGCGCAGATTGGCTTGTTCAGTGCTCTAAAAGATAGACTTGGTTTGAGCCATGTAACGTCCGCAGCGACAGGCGGCGCGGCACTTGGCCCAGATACATTTAAGTTTTTCCTTGCCATGGGTGTCCCCCTCCGGCAGTTATATGGCCAAACTGAGCTTCTAGGTGCCTATACAATTCACCGCTTTGATGATGTAGATTTTGATACTGTTGGTGTTCCGTTCACTAACGATATTAAGGTTGAAATCAAAGATCCTGATCCCGAAGGGATCGGAGAAATTGTAACAACCCATCAAAATATGTTTATGGGGTATTACAAAAATGAAGCTGCATCGAAAGCTGATATGAAAGATGGCTGGATGCACACCGGCGATGCTGGCTATTATAATGATCAAGGCCACCTTGTGGTGATTGACCGTATTTCAGATTTGGCTGAAATGAAAAGCGGGCTTCGTTTCTCGCCACAATTCATTGAAAATAAGTTGAAGTTTAGCCCCTATGTGGGGGAGGCGGTGATCCTAGGCGCGGGGCGTGATTATCTGGCTGCCATGATTTGTATTCGCTATTCTATTTTAGCCAAGTGGGCTGAAAAGCGTCGAATATCTTTTACTACTTATACCGACCTCTCTTCGCGTCCGGAAGTTTACGAACTAATCGAGAATGAAATTCTGGAAATCAACAAAACACTTCCGGAAGCTCAGCAGATAAAAAAATTCGTGCTGCTCTATAAAGAGTTGGACGCTGACGATGGCGAATTAACGCGCACGCGCAAAGTGCGCCGCAATGTTGTGGCTGAAAAATATGAGAACATTATTGATACAATCTACTCTCAGAATGATCATGTAGATATTGATACGATGATTACCTTCCAAGATGGAACTAAGCAACGCATCCAAACAACAATCGCTGTTCGCGATCTTGATAGTGATGGCACAATGCCAATCGCTGCTGAATAGGAGCAGAATAATGAATACATCACTGTTAATTCAGCTTCTGGCAAATGGACTGATCGTCGGGATGCTCTACGGTGTCATCGCAATGTGTTTTGTGTTGATTTATAAATCAACGCAGGTCGTAAATTTTGCCCAAGGTGAGTTTCTTGTTCTTGGCGCTTGGGTTTGCTTAGCGATGGTTACGAAAGCTGAACTTCCTTTTTGGGTGGCATTTCCTTTCACATTGGTCTTTATGACCCTGTTCGGCATCATGATCCAGATTGTCGTTTTGCGACCACTCATCGGCGAGCCGATCATATCAATCATTATGGTAACAATTGCACTTTCAATCATTATGCAAGCGGCCCTAAACTGGATGTTCGGAAATTCCGCAGCTAGTTTCCCGCAAATTTTTCCAATTCAAACAGTTGCATTCTTAGGCCTTCAAATTGAAATGGCCTATATTATGAGCCTCGTCCTATCTGTCATCGTAATGGGTGTTTTCTACGCTTTCTTTCAATATTCTAAATACGGATTAGCAATGCGCGCGACTGCCTTCGATCAGCAGGCAGCTCAAAGTCTTGGTGTTTCGGTTGGTCAAGTTTTTGCAATGAGTTGGGCGATCTCCGCAGTTGTTTCCGGCATAGCCGGGATCATTATCGGCATCGTAAGCGGCGTTTCATCTTCCCTAGCTGTGATTGGTATTAAAGTTTTTCCTGCGGTCATTGTTGGCGGGCTAGACTCGATTGTCGGCTCAATTGTTGGTGGCGTTATTATCGGACTTTTAGAAAATCTTGCTGAATTTGTGGATGGGCAATATCTGCAATGGGGCAATCTTTACACTGTTGCGCCGTTCTATGTGCTCATCATCATCCTTGTAATTAAGCCATATGGTTTGTTTGGCACACGTGATATTGAGAGAATCTAAAAATGGCATCTACATCACTTCGTCCTTGCGGTGATTTCCGCACAAGTTACAAACAAGACCAGTATCTATTTCAGACAAAAGTAATCGGCTGGATCGCTGCTATCGCTTTATTGGCTTCGATAGCAGCACCTGCATTTGTAAGCTCTTATCTTATTAATGTTTTGATCTTGGTTGGCATATCCGGAATTGCGGCATTAGGTTTAAATGTGCTTGTTGGCATGACAGGACAGATTAGTCTTGGTCATGCAGCTTTTTATGGTTTCGGTGCTTTTACATCTGCCTACCTTGTGAGCCATTATAGTGTGCCCGTGCTCATCGCAATTCCACTGGCGGGCATTGCGACTGCAATTGTCGGTATGATTTTTGGCTCTCCAGCTGCTCGCATTAAAGGTCTTTATCTAGCCATTGCGACATTGGCATCACAATTTATTCTGGAAGATTTTTTCTCTCGCGCCATCTGGTTTACCAATGGGTATGGCGTTGACGCCTTAAAGCCAGAGTTCTTTGGAATATCGCTTAATACCGACAGCAGTTATTATTATGTGGTTTTATTCTGGGCCGTTATTTCAATGATTGCCGTCGCAAATCTCAAACGTTCGCGAGATGGTCGCGCACTCGTCGCCGTGCGTGATCACTATCTATCTGCCGAAATCATGGGAATTAATCTCACAAAATATCGTATTCTGGCATTTGGTATTTCATCATTTTTTGCAGGTGTTGCTGGAGCATTATATGCGCACTATATCGAATTTGTTTCGGTGGAAACATTTAGTATTGCGTTGTCGATAAACTTTCTGGCTATGATAATTATTGGCGGGCTTGGCTCTGTTCCTGGCGCGTTTTTGGGCGCAGCTTTTATTGAGCTTCTGCCGCAATTCGTACAGTTTGTAACAGGTTGGCTAATTAGTGTTTTTCCGATGATCTTTGGATCACTATCGGAGGGTAAATCCTATATTGAGCAAATCTCTATTGGCACGGTTATCATTCTATTTCTAATTTTCGAACCGGAAGGGCTTGCGCATCGCGTTGGGCAAATCCGTAAATCGATCAAGCTATATCCGTTCTCCTATTAGACGGATCAACTCAGCGCTTAGTCTTGGGAGGACGGCGCTAAATCGAATATAAAAGGAGGAAGACTATGAAGAATATTTCCAAGCTAATCTCAGGTGTTGCATTGGTAGCACTGATTGGTAGTACATCTGCAAATGCTGACAGTGTATTTGTTGGTAATCTTGTTGACTTTACTGGCCCAACTGCTTTCGTTGGTAAACTTTACGGTACTGGTATTAAAGATGCTGTTGATTACATCAACAAAAATGGTGGCATCGACGGCACAACAATAGAGCTTGAGCAGATAGATTATGCCTATAAAGTGCCGCAGGCTATCGCGACCTATAAGCGTTGGACGTCAAGCGGTAAAATGGTCGGTCTTCAAGGTTGGGGTACCGGCGATACAGAAGCATTAATCTCATTTGTTGCTAAAGACAAAATTCCGGTTTGGTCCGCATCATATTCTGGCCACCTAACGGATCCATCCGGTGCGAACCCAAATACGAAGAAGCCAGCACCTTATAATTTCTTTTATGGTCCGAGTTATTCCGATGCATGTCGTGCAATGGTTCAGTGGGCACAAGAAGATGCAAAATCTAAGGGCATGGAAAAAGCAAAATTTGTGCACCTAGGCGACAATCACCCTTATCCAAACGCACCTAAGAAAGCATGCGGTGAATATGCTGCTGAGTTGGGTATGGAGGTTTTGAATCCAATTGGTGTACCTATGAAACCTGGAGATTTTAAAGCTCAGTGCTTAACCATTAAAGAATCTGGTGCAAACTATGCATTTGTCGCAAATCTTGGTGGGTCGGTCGTATCGTTACTTAAGTCATGTAAAACAGTGGGTGCTGAAGTCACATACATGGCCAATATTTGGGGTGGTGATCATCTGACAATCGCGGCAGCGGAAGCTGTTGGTTATATTTTCCCTACGGCATCACCATTTTGGGAATCTGAGGTGCCTGGTATGAAGGTTATCAGAGAAATTTATGACCAAGGTACTGCCGATAAATCGGCTAAACCTACACACCACTATGTCCGTGCAATTTGCAGCGCTTTCTACATGAAAGAAGCAATGGAATGGGCCAAGGCAAATGGTGGTTTAACGGGTGAAAATATCCGCAACGGTATGTATGTCAAAACAGATTGGGTACCGGCTGGTCTTGAGGGCGTGTGCGAGCCATCAACATGGACCGACAAGGATCACCGCGGCACAACAAACGTATCAGTTAATAAAGGTACGTTTGAAGGTGGCGAAGTGAAAATTGAAAAAATCGCCAATGTCAGCCTACCACGTCGTGATGACTGGATTGGTTACTAAAATTCATCCCGCGACCTGTTTAAAGGTCGCGGGATTATTTACCTGATCGGAACCTGAACCATGATGCAAGTTAAAGAAGAGACAATTGTTAATCCCGCAAAAGAGCGTGATATTATCTTGTCGGTTGATAATATTGAAGTCGTTTATAACGAATATGTGCTTGTTTTACGCGGATTAAGTCTTGAGGTCGAGCGCGGCTCTATTACCGCTTTGCTTGGTGCAAACGGTGCTGGTAAATCAACAACGCTTAAGGCCATCAGTGGTTTATTGAAATCCGAAGATGGCGAAATTACACGTGGTTCAATTACTTTTGATGGCCAGACTATCAGCAATCAGGAACCGGATTCTACAGTTCGTTCAGGTGTTTTTCAGGTCATGGAAGGCCGACGAATTATTCAAGATATGACGGTGATGGAAAATCTTCGTTTGGGTGCGTTTACACGCAAAGACCGAGCAAATATTGCTGATGATATTGAGCTGGTTTATTCCTATTTTCCGCGCCTTAGAGAGCGTAATGGTCTTGCTGGTTACCTATCCGGCGGGGAACAGCAAATGCTAGCCATTGGTCGCGCGATGATGGCACGCCCAAAACTAATATTGATGGATGAGCCGTCTATGGGACTATCGCCTCTGCTGGTAAAAGAAGTCTTTGGCATCATTAAAAAACTCAACAAAGATTTTGGCGTTTCCATTTTGCTTGTGGAGCAGAACGCAGCAATGGCACTTAATTGCGCCTCACACGGTTATATTATGGAAAATGGAAAAGTTGTGTTGGATGGGACTTCGGCAGAACTGCGTGAGAACGAAGATATCAAGGAATTTTATCTTGGTGGTAGTGGAGAAAGAAAAAGCTTCAAAAATATTAAGTCATTCAAACGTCGTAAACGCTGGTTGTAAGGGGATAAAAATATGGCAAAAGCAAATGTTAATAAAGCAAATCCCCGGACTTGGATTGACCCACGTGAGCTTCGATCTGAAAATGATAGAAAAGCCGAACAACTTAGTAGATTACGCGATGTAATTATTAATGCGCGAAACCAACCATACTATGAAAAGGCTTTTCGCACAGTACCAGTTATCAATTCATTTTCTGATCTGGAAAAATTACCCGTATTACGCAAACAGGATCTTATTGACATTCAACCAGCTGCTCCACCATTCGGCGGATTAATGGGGGATAGCAGCCGCGCAGATTATCTGTTTGTTTCTCCTGGACCAATTCACGAACCTGGGTTCATGGATCCTGATTTTTGGCGCTCGGCACGCGCGTTGCGATCAGCAGGTTTTAAACAGGGTGATATCGTTCATAATACGTTTTCTTATCATTTAACCCCGGGTGCTTGGATTTTTGATTCTGGTTCTCGTGCGATTGGATGCTCTGTCATTCCAGCAGGAAATGCGCCGATTGAACAACAAGTTATGGCTATTTTTCAATATCAGGCAAATGCTTATGTAGGCACGCCGGATTTTTTGAAAACACTTATTGAAGCATGTCAAGCTGCCGATCGCGGGCCAGTACCTTTCACCAAAGCCATGGTGAGCGGCGGTGCACTCACACCTGGTTTGCGCGATTTTTTCTTCAAATCGGGAGTTCAGGTTTTACAATGTTATGCGACTGCAGAATTAGGTCTTATAGCCTATGAAGTTGATATTTCTGGCCAGATGGTAGCTGATGAAGACGTAATTATAGAGATCATTGACCCGGATACCGGATGTAGTGTGCCCAACGGCCAAGTTGGTGAAGTTGTTGTTACAACGCTTCGCAAGGATTACCCACTTATACGTTTTGGTACGGGTGACCTTTCCTCGTTTGTTGCACCCGAGTTTTGCAAGGCTGACCTTAATGGACGTACTGGCGCTATTCTTGCGGGCTGGCTGGGGCGAGCAGACCAAGCATCAAAGATTCGTGGAATGTTTGTCCGACCAAGCCAACTGACAGCTCTTTGCTCCCAAATTGAAGGATTGCAACGCGTCCGCCTTGTCATCGATCGTGATAATGAAAAAGACGACATTATGCTATTTTGCGAAATGGAAGATGCCCCAGTGGAAGCGGTGGAAGGTGAGGTGCTAGAAAACATAGCACAGTTATTTCGTGAGTTATGCCATCTAAAAACAAAAGTCTCTTTGGTTGACCATGGTACGCTTGTTGATGATGGCCGAGTAATCGTGGATATGCGCAGATAGGTCTTTATCTACGCAGTTTGTATGATTGAGGTTATTTGGCGTTCTCGCATAGTTGGCGCAGTATTGTTGTATGTCTGTTCTGCTATTGTAAGCTTGTTTAATGTTTAACCTTGCGTAAAGCTTTTAGATTGCGCTGTGGATCATCGACAAACCGCTCCGGCATTGATTCTATATGGATAATTCTGTCTAATCGGAAGTACCTGAAATCTTGTCGTAAACGACACCATGCCCCTATCATCCACCCTTCTGTAAACACAGTTAGGGAGAGTGGTTCGATTTCTCGTTCGCACCTTGTTTTATCTGGAGTTTTGTACAGTATCTTAAGCAACTCCCGCTGCTGGATTGCTTTGCGTATCATTGGAGTAAAACTCGGTGGTCGAGTGGCATTGCGTGCTACAAAAAAGGGAGCAGCTTGAAGCAACTCGCTGGCTTCTGCTGGTAATGTAGAGCTCAATTTGTCGCGTACTTCTTTGGCGGAGTAAGCAAGCTCTTCATCTGCGGCCTCGATTACAAATTTTAAACCGATTGCCACAGCTGAAATCTGATCAACCGTCATAGTCATTGGTGGGAGGTCAAACCCGGGACGCAGCATATAGCCGACGCCTGGCTCCCCATCAATTGGAACACCCGAAGCCTGCACATGAGCGATGTCGCGATAAATTGTGCGAACACTCACTTCCAACTGCTCAGCTAGATCGTCAGCTCGTGAAATTGATTGTGATCGCAGTAAAGCTATTAATCGAAACAAACGTTCAGCTCGACGCAATATTCTCTCCTGACATAATGGTGTCAGGAGTAGTAGTGTATCCATTTCATCTAAACAAGGTGTGTATGCATAAATGGTTACTGACTTTCTTCCTTTTGGCCGTTACATTGTCCTCGTGTCGGGGGTAAATTGTAGGTTGTTATTTTCGTCAAGAATGCGTCTTGGTGTAGTGCCGCCAATTCGGCATATCTGTGGTTCAATTGCTACTTTTTTATTGATCTTTATGGCTGTGCATGACGGGTTAGCTGCGCGTCTGGCAGCCTGTCCTTGGATCCACGTCGCTTTGTCGATGGCAGTGGGTGTATTTATAATTATCTAGGCATAAAGCTGTTGCTAGCCGATCCACTCGACTTAGCGTTTGAACAGTAGACAGACCGCAAAAGCGAGGCAAGCAGGCCCCTAATGATGTTTAATTTTGTACTTGGCGGAATGATTATCCGAAGCGGTGCAAACCTTTTCGTTTCCAATTAGAAAGATAACGCAATGAAAACTTCCAAAATAGCAATAGTAACAGGTGCTTCGCGCGGGATCGGTGCAGCTATTGCAATGCGGTTAGCACGGGATGGGCTTTCAGTAGTTGTGAATTTTAATACCCAACAGGCGAGCGCGGAAGAAGTGTGTCAAAAAATTAGATCGGACGGTGGAACTGCTATGCCGATAGGTGCCGATATTGCAACATCAGTGGGCTGTAAAACATTGGTGGAGGCTGTCAAGTCTGAATTTGGGGGCATAGATGTGCTTGTAAACAATGCCGGGTGGGCGTGTAGATCTTCACTAAAAAAAGTCGCGCATGACACAATGAGGCGTCAACTTTCGATCAACGTAGAAGGTATGATTATGTTATCACAGTCAGCAACCGCCCACATGAACGATCACGGGCGTATTATCAATATTACCTCGATTGCGGCGGCTGGCGGACCAGATTTTACCGTTTACGGAGCTACCAAAGCAGCTGGAAATTCGATTACAAAAAGTCTTGCACATGAGCTTGGTCCAAGAGGAATAACAGTTAATGCTGTAGCACCAGCTGCTGTGGAGACAGATCTGTTTTATGAGGTCGGACTTGATAAATCGCGCGCGATAGGCCTTCAAAATACGCCACTTGGATTTGAAGGAAGTTGCGTGGATGTTGCAAATGCTGTTTCGTTCTTCGTTTCGCAGGATGCAAAGTGGATCACAGGCCAAGTTCTAAATGTATGTGGCGGTAAGAGCCTGTAGGCAATCACTATTGATTTTGTCTGGTTCCCATCAGATTGTTTCTATTGGTGTCGGGTGAAGTGAAAATCAACACGTCGAACCAATACCAAATGCTCCATAGCAATTTTACGTATAGACTTTATGCATGGCTGTTTGTTTTAAATCAAAGAAATTGCTGGAAAATTCTTCTAGATTATTTAAATGATGAACTCGGTTGATTCACCCATAAAAGTAAACAACAAGCGTTTTCGGGCTATTGAACAAGCTTTTGCGCGCGATCTCTCAATGCAGGAGCTGCTCCAGCGTTTTCCTGAACTCCTTGTTGCGATTAACAAATATAAACTGCATTGTGCTGGCTGCTTACTTGCTCGATTTCATAATGTCAGCGATGCAGCAATTGAACATGGATGGGATGAGGACGAACTGACGAAAGAATTGATCTTGGAGGTGGCCAGGGAATATGCGGGCCATTCCACATGATTGAAGCTAATTTAATTTGTAATACCATTGGCAACCAACATAAGTTTATGTCCTTCCACCAGGGTGATTTTCTGCCGCCCAGATTTAATAAGTCCCTTATCTTCCCAGGCACTCAAAAGTCGAGATACAGTATGAAGAGTAGTTCCTGTCATCTCAGAAATATCTTTTCGTGAAATAGGGAAGTCAATTAATATGCCTTCTTCGGTCTTTCGTCCTGTTTGATTTGCAAGCTTTAAAACGGCATTTGCAATACGTTGTTCGACTTTTTCTGTTGCTAACTCGACTACATGTTGTTGTGTCTCGATAAGCCGCTCACCGACAGTTTTGTAGGTGTTCGATGCAAATGTTGGGTACTTATCAGTTAACTCATCCCAAATTGCATCTGATATAACAAGCACAACACAATCAACTGCAGCAATTGCACTGGCGGGGTAATTTTTTTGGCCAACGGCTTTGGCAATGCCAAATAATTCGCCACTGGTGATATATCTCATAACAACTTGCTCACCATCAGGCGTAAGCTTTGCAACTTGTATATAGCCATCCAATAACACATAGAATTTATGGGCTTCATCGGCTTGAGAAAAAATTGCATCGCCTTTAGCAAAGTGCTCCGAGCGAGCTACACCCAATAGTTCGGCTAAGGCCTCGTGATCCATGTCAAGAAATGGAGGTAAATCCTTGATCAGCGATTGGTCGAGCGACATATTCATTTGTAATTTTCTTTGATCATACGCAAGCCCAGCTCTTTAAACTCAGGTTATTAGTATCGTGTTGACTAACTATATATCTAGACCAATACTTGCCAACTGCAAGTGATAATCTTGCTCTAGAAATGCAAAGCGTTTTTGCAGATCATATCTTGCTGTTCTCAGGTGGTATAAATGGCAGAAAAAACAAATAGAAGTACTTTAACTATCCCACTGTTAAGTGTTGGTTTTAGACCGTTCTTTCTGCTTGCATCAGGATATACGGCTTTCAGCATGGTTTTATGGTTGCCTTATTTTCAAGGTGAACTGGAACTATACACCACATTTACTGTTGTTGATTGGCACATTCATGAGTGGCTTTTCGGTTTCCTACCGGCAATTATAACGGGATTTCTTCTGACGGCAGTTCCAAACTGGACGGGTCGTCTGCCGATACGTGGTATATCGCTGGCTTTTCTAGTATCTATCTGGATTTTTGGGCGTATTGCCATCTCATTTTCAGATCTGATAGGCTGGCTTTTTACCGCACTGATCGACTGTTCGTTCCTGATACTCGTTGCGCTCCTTATCGCACGCGAAGTAATAACGGGGAAGAACTGGAAGAATTTAAAGGTGCTTCTTCCGCTTTCAATCTTGGCACTGGCAAATATCTTCTTTCATATTGAAAGTGCTTTTCATGGCAGTACTGACATCAGTAGACGTTTTGGAATAGCCGCGAGCATAGCCCTTATACTCCTCATTGGAGGGCGCATTATACCAAGCTTCACAAGAAATTGGTTAGTTCGAGAGAACCCAGGAAAGCTACCTAAACCATTTGGAAAATTTGATATGTATTCAATTGTAATGAGCATAATCGCACTACTATGCTGGATTGTGTTTCCAAATGTACTGGCAACAGGAATATTGCTTATTTTAGCAGGTGTTGTGCAGTTCATTCGGTTGTGCAGATGGGCGGGACACCGAACATGGTATGAGCCTTTGGTTGTGATTTTGCATCTAAGTTACTTGTTTATCCCGATCGGATTTCTTCTATTAAGTCTGGGTATATTTTTCCCCGAAACTGTTCCACTTGCTGCTGGCATTCACATTCTTGGGGTAGGTGCAATAGGAGGTATGACCCTTTCGGTTATGATGCGAGCATCACTTGGTCATACTGGCCAAGACCTTAAGGCCTCTCCATTTTCGGTTTTAATATTTGCTGGCCTTGTGGTGTCTGTGTGTGCAAGACTTTTTCAAGCTTTGTCGATAGGCGATTATGAACTTATGTTCACCATTTCTGGTGTGGCTTGGATTTTCGCTTTTGGTGGTTTCGCGTTATCTTATGGTCCAGCACTGTTAAGACCAAAAGGCTAACCTTTCTCGGAACATCAATCCTAATTGTGGTTTAGGGTGTACCTAAACACCACTCGTTAAAGTGAAAGGCGGTCTGATTTGAAGCAATGATAAAATCGACCTTTGCCCAGTAGCTTTATCTATCGTTTACCCATTCAACTTTGGTGCTTAAATTCTTCTCCGCTATTAAACTTAGCCAACAAGAGCGTATTTTGAAATCGGACAAGCATGTCTTCAATTTGACTTTCATTCATCAAAGATGCGGCAGTTGAAATACCATCTGCGAGCGAAGCTGATTTATTTATGACACTTATGCTTTGCCAAAGGTTCTGGCCGGGTATTCCATGTTTGGGGTCCAAGATATGTCCAATATACCCATCGAATGTTGTGCCATTTACAGATGATGTTGCAATTGATGTGTCCGACAGCGGGACTATTTTATCTGCAATATCCCGGTCTGCATTCGATAAACTCACATTCCAAGGCTTACCTCGCTCATTTTGGCCAAGGGCTGAGATTTCACCCATCTTTACAACCGCATTTCGCAAACCTTCTGATTTGAGAACCTGCACAATACGATCTGTTACGAAACCCTGAGCAATACCATTTAAAGTCAATGCCATTGCAGGCATAGCAAATTGGATCACTTGAGTGGAATGTTCCACATTATCCCAACCCACTAACTTAAGTTTCTGTTCTAATAAATTGCGTGGTGGGTGGCCTTTATGTTCCGCATAAATCTGCCAAAGCGGCTGTATAGTTGGGTCAAAATATCCACCACTGGCGTCATGAATAAGGTCGATGGTTGAGAATAATGATACTAGCTCAAGCGGGGGATTTTCCAGCAGACCAAATCGGTTTAGTCGCATCAATGCACTATTTGACCTGTAAAGACTAAAGATATCTTCAAGTCGATTTACTTCATCGACTACGAGTTTAATAACTTGCTTCGCATCATGCTCTGCCATGTCTGAGATAATAAGCTGCGAGTCAGCCCCCAAAACAATGCCTTTCCAGTTTACTGGTTTAACGTGAGCCGAGTATGTTGAAGTTGCAAACGTCGCACCGGCAGCAATGGTTATGAATCGCCTTCGATTTATACTCATTGAACGCTTCCTGTCGTCTGGTGATTAATATCAACGGGCCCTAGGACATATTCATCAGGAATATCATCAAGTTTTACGATGGTTCCGCCGTTCTCAAACTTAAAAGCCAGCGCACCCTCCATTGAATCAAATGGGATTGTTTCAGGCGCGCCCATGCCGCCCGTTGCGTTGCTATTTATTACGAAATATGCCTGATTTATATCTATCCATGCGTTGTCCCCCGGTGCTGCCCAGCTGGCAGCTTTAGACATGTCATGGACATAGATTGCTGCAATTTCAAAAGTTTCTTCGGGTAGTCGCGTATAAGCCACTGCATCGCGAACCTGTGAGAACCAGATTGGAAACTTTATGTTTTTGAGATGAATTTGAGCTTTCGGGCCTTCATGTTCAAGAATGTTCATATTGCAGTAATGGCCAACTGCTTCTTCCGTCATTGCGATAGCATCTGGTACATTCGTGCTCGTGCTTTGACCACTACACCCTGTCAAAACAAGTGATGCTAGCAGCGCTGAAAATTGGGTTAGATGTTTTACATTCATGGCTGAACCCTCTTTAAAATTACGGTTGAGATAACAAGTGCAACACCTGTCCAAACTAATGGGCTTAACATGGCAAATTTAGGCGCTAATGGCATTTGCTGCCCTCCTGAATCCAGCCCCGTCGAAAACCCCGATGTTTCGATGGCCGACATATTAAAAACTCGAAATGCATCGGCTGGATTGAGAAGAAGAAAGTATGGGAAGAGCACCTTTGCGAAATATCCATCGACACTTATGAGTAATCCCCCAAGCAACGCCAGATCATAAAGGACAACAGTAAATAGCCAGATTGAGATGGCCACGGCAGCAGCGGTGCCTGTTTGGCGAACGCTCGTGCTTGCGACATAACCAATGGCGATGAATGTTCCACCCAAGATTATGCTTGTTCCAATCAGGCGGGTGAGATCAACTAAACTAGACCAAGGTGTTTCAGGATTGAAAAAAAATGAAACACCTCCAGCTGCGCCATAACCAATGATAACGGCGAGTGACAGGACAAAAAGGTGTCCCAAAAATTTTCCCAATAGAACGTCGGCGCGCGAAACCGGAGTTGCAAATGTTAACTGCAACGTGCCTTTATCTATCTCGCCGGCAATCGCGTCAAACGACAATAACAGGGCGATGAGAGGAACAAGATATACAGTTAACGTGGATAGGCTCGCTACTACAACTGTCAAACTGTCAGTTTTGGTGGCTCCCGTAGGTGCACTCCCCAGAAGAACAAGAACGAGTGCAAAAACCAATAAAATAACAGATGCCAGAACAACCCAACGATTGCGAATGCCAATGCGTATTTCATTTTGGGCAATCGTAATAACAGAATGCATTACATATCCTCGCTTTGTTCAGATGCGGAAAAATGTCGATAAATTTCATCCAGGGTGGGAGTAAATATTTCGACATCATTGATGGCGTTTCCCAAACTCGATATCTCCGCCAAATTTTTCATTTTTGAAGATTGCGAACATGAAAATTCCACAGATGAACCATTAATTCTTCGCCCCCCAAACTGCTCGTACACATTTTCGATCATGTCTGGTTTTGAACTAATTCTAATCCGAATGGGTAAGTTTGCTGCTGCCTGCAATTGGGATAACGAACCATTGGCTACCAAGGCGCCTTTACGCAGAATTGCCACTCGATCAGTTTTGGCTTCCAACTCGCTCAAACCGTGTGAGGATAAAAGCACAGCGGTCCCTTTGACTGATACATCCGAGATGATTTGATAGAATCGCTGCCGAGAGATCGGATCAAGACCTGATGTTGGTTCATCAAGTAGAAGCAGTTTGGGATCTCCAATCAGAGCCTGCGCTAACCCCAATCTCTGACGCATGCCTTTGGAATATGTTCCACATGGCCGATTAGCTGCTTCAACCAGGTCAACTTTCTCAAGGGATCCGTTCACATCAGAGAACGAGGCTTTTTTTAATTTGGCGTAATAGGAAATGATTTCTCTGCCTGTCAGCATTTTTGGGAATGCTATGCTTTCCGGTAGATATGAGATTGCTCTTCTTGCGTCCTTGCTTCCAGGTAGGTGTCCCATAATTTCGACATTGCCACTATTTGCTGATAGAAAACCCAATACGATGCGAAATAGTGTTGTTTTCCCAGCACCATTGTGCCCCAGTAATGCGACACGTTCACCTGGCTTAAGCTCTATGGAAACCTCATTCAGCGCTTGTAACGACTTGAACTGCTTTGAAACACAATTGGTTCTAAGTATCGGGGTTACCATTATATCCTACCTTGAATTCTTTTTGCCGCCATGCTTGCATTAAAAGTAGGTTTCATACGAGGTTGCTCATCGATAACACCGCCTGGCAACAAGGATGGAAACTCTTTTTGTGCCCATTTAATGAGTTGAATTGCGGGGCTCCCCAGTAGTAATTTGGCGGTTGGTTGTGTCCATAATATTTGATCCATCGTATCGTTTGGTCGAAACGCTTGATCAGCGATATTATCGCCGTTTACATCAAATGCTGCATGATCGCTCCAAAAATTACCCCGCCAATCATGATCGCGAGAGCCAACATATTTGACCTGAATGCGATTGCCGATAAATGAGTTTCCAACGATCTCATTGCGTTCAGAACCTGCAGTAAAATGTATCCCTATCGGACAGCCTTCAAAGTGATTGTCTCGTAAAATATTTTTATTGGCGTTGTACATGAACAGGCATTTCTTCCCGCCGTTTTGGATAACATTTCCTTTAACAATTGCTTTGTTGGCATAGTTGAGCATGATGCCATGATCGCGATCACCTATTGATAAGTTGTTTTCAATTTTGACATGGGTTGTGAACATAATGGCATAACCAAGGTGATTTCCAATTGACACATTTCCAGAAACTTCACTTTTGTCTGCATACATGTAATGCACAGCAAATCGCAGGTCTTCGAAGCGGTTATTGGTAAATGTGTTCTCCCGGCTTGAATTGACAAATATGCCGTCGCGCCCATACTTAATTTTGTTATTCTCGACCCGTGCGCCTGGCGCGTTCCAAACATAAACCCCATTACCTCGTCGGTTCATGCGTCGACCTTGCCGCCCAATTATCGTATTGTTTCGCACCAGTGCATTTCGTGCCCCATGAACATCAATGCCGTACAAATTGCCTTCTAAATAGTTATTCTGAATAATAGCATTTGCAGCTTTTTTCGTCAGTTGAACACCACTATCTATGGTTTTATGGTTGGAGCCTGAGCCTGTCAGGTGCAAGCCTGAAATCACAACATCAGGAACATCAACACGGATAACAGAACCCGTTTCTGCACCGATAATATTAACATCGCCATTTCCATGAATTTCAATGGATTTGGTAAGCGTAAAACCGCCCACATAATCTCCGGCCTCAAGAATTAATCGGTCACCAGAGTTCGCCATTTCGATGGCCCGCACCAATGCATTTTTTCCGGGTTTAACAATCTCATCTGCAGCCATAACAGATGTAGAAAGCAAAGTTACCCAAAATAAACTAATTATGATGCGAGCTAACATTGTCTTCTCCGTGGTTTAGCTTGAGCGTGGCTCAACAAACATCCGGCCGCGCATTTCCATGTGAAGTGCATGACAGAACCACTGGCAGTAGAACCAGTGAACACCGGGTCGATCTGCAGTGAATGTGACAGATGCTGTTGCTTGCGGAGCAACTTCCATCGCGACTCCGTAGTTGGAGATACAGAAACCGTGCGTAACGTCATCAACATCATCAAGATTAGTGACATAGACTGTCACTTCATCTCCTTGTTTGACGGTGAATTTTTCAAGGCCAAACACTGGGGCAACAGAGGTCATATACACTCTGACTTTGTTGCCATCGCGGATCACCACATCGTCAGATTCGATATCAACGCCATCTGCTTCTGCCTGAGCAACCGCATCAGCAAAAACCGGATCTGCTCTGTCCCAAACATTAACAGGTTTCACAATGTCAGAGCGAACAATAATACTGTCATGTGGTTCAGCGAAGGTTGGGCCATCATGAACAACTTTCATATCATCACTTGAGATATCAATGAGCTGTTCGTTCTCTGGTTTCAGTGGACCAACGTTGATGAAGCGATCTTTTGAGAACTTGTTCATTGAAATAAGCCACTCGCCGTCTGCATCGGCGGTTTCACCCATAGATGTAGAGTTATGACCAGGTTGGTAATGAACATCGACCTTTGAAATAATCGGATCAACATCTTCACCGGCATAAGCCTTAACGGCCTTATCAATATTCCACTTCACAACTTGGCTATCGAGGAACAAAGTTGTAAATGCATTTCCTTTGCCATCAAATGCTGTATGTAGCGGCCCTAAGCCGAGCTCTGGTTCGCCTACAATTGCAGAACGTGGATCTGCATCGCTTGCAAACAAAGCATCTAGTTTAGTCACGTCGATAATTGATACAGTCGGAGATAATTTTCCTGCGATCATGATGTGTTTTTTATCCGGGGCTGCATTTACCCCATGTGGACTGTTTGGAATAGGAATATAGCGTGTATATTTCTTGTTGGATCCCTTACGACCGTCGATAACAGGAATGCCGTTGAGCATTTCTACATCACCAGAAGCGACCCCTTTTTCGATCTCTTTGAGATTAAAGACAACCACATGATCAAGCTCACTCTCAGTCATCTCTGCAAGGTTCATACCCATCTCTGAATTGTAACTTGTAGAGAAAGCATATTTCCCCTGATAGTCGCAATCAGTGTTATCTAAGTTCCCGGACACTTTGACTTGCCAGGCGACCTTCATTTCATCACCATCAATAGCGGTAAAAATATTCACATATGTGGATGGATCATCGAGAATTTTACCATCATTGATAAGCGGAGCTTCATGCTCACCATTTGCAAACACATACCCCGTACGCGGATACTTTTGAGGGCGCATACCATGAATATCGTGCGCGTTTGGAATTTCGATAATTTTATCGCATTTCATCACATCGCAGCGGATGCGTGCAACACGCGTGTTGGCTTTGTCATTAGCAAAAAGATAACGCCCGTCATATGTGCCTTCAGTGAATGACATATGCGGATGGTGAAGATCACCATTATCATAAGTTTTCATGCCTTTTGCAGCCAGGAACTCTTTTGTTTCATCTGTGAGGTTTTCAGTTAGAATTTTTAAGCTCTCGTTAGTTTGTCCCCAACCTGTTGCAGAACAACGATTAAAAACAGGAATTCGCATAAGCTCGCGCATTGATGGAAACCCCAAAACTCTAACTTCACCTGATTGACCAGATGACCAGAACCCATAATATGGATCAAGTTCACCAGGTGATAGATTTGCCTTTGGTGTTGCGGCATTGGCTTTCGTGACACCGACGTTCGGGAGCATATCTGTTCCCACTCCCGTTCCTGCTATCACTGCCCCTGCGGCACCAGCTCCAAGCAATGTTCTGCGTGAAAAGCCTTTTTCTTTAGTTTCTTCGGCTGACATAATATGTTCCCCTTTCCGAATGTGAACATTTATGGATTTGGAGAAGCGCGACTGGCCTTTGCAGCCGCGCTGTCCGGTGGTAAATTTGCTAGTTTGTTTTTGCTTCTAAATTTTGCACGCTTCTCCTCAGAGATGATGCAAACCGGGCATTTGGTTTTGCTTTGGTACAGCACCTGACAATGCAGACACTGATGGCATTCATTCGGGTTGATATGACCCTCTGGATGGATAGCTTGAACCATGCATTCTTTCGCGCACCGAGTGCACGGGTCGCCACATTCTTTATAGCGCTTGAGCCAATCAAACATTCGTAGACGGCCTGGAATTGCTAATGCCGCACCAAGTGGACATAAGTACCGGCAATAAAAGCGCTCTATAAATAGTCCGGCGCCAAGCAGCGCAACAGCGAATAGAACATATGGCCAAGAGCGATCAAATTTAAGAATGATGGCCGTTTTAAACGGCTCAATTTCAGCATATTGCTCAGCTAATTCTAATGAATAGAGTGATAAGCCAAATAGACCTAAAAAGACCATATATTTGATTGGCCACAGGCGTTCGTGAATGCCCCACGGAACAATATATTGCGGGATTTTGCAGGCCCGAGCGATTTTGTTTGTTAGTTCCTGCAAAGCCCCAAACGGACATAGCCAGCCGCAGAAAACGCCTCGGCCCCAAAATAGAAGGGATGCTGCAACTGAGAACCAAAGGATAAAAATCAACGGGTCCATCAAGAAAGCGGACCAAGAGAATTGAGATGTAAGTGCTGCAAAAAACGCCATAATATTAACGACTGAGAGTTGCGCATTTGCGTACCAACCAAGCACTAATAAAGTGAATGTTAGGAATCCAATTCTGAACCAATAGGTGAATTTTTCATGACGCGTAACTTGCATCTGAAAAAAGAACACACCGGTTAACACCGTGAGTGCTACAACAAGCAGTGCAACTTCGATCTGTTTCTGTTCCCAAATGCGTTTCCAAAGATGACTTAGTTCATCTGGGTTTGAAGAGGCAAAGCCAAGGTTTGAATTTGAATCTTCATGTGTTGGCTCAGTCCCTTTTACAATCTCAGTGTGTCTATCAGGAATTCGATAGCCAAGGTCAAACGTAATGAACGCCTTATCGATGGCGCCCACGGCTCGTTGTACAAGTAGCTGTAAACGGAATGGTTTTGTCGGTTCAAATTCCATATCAGCAGGAATTTTGAATATATCGAGTTCCGTAAATGATGGTGCATCACTAGGTGCCAAACGACCCAAACGACGATGTTGTTTATCAAAAAAGCGAGCAGATTTATCACCCTGAATAAGTTGTATGCGATCGAAGATGCCTCCGCGTACATAACCTGAACCTTTGAAAGAGTATTCGCCGCGACCCAAAACAAGAATTGCATCCTGACCATCATCAAGCCATTCAACTAAATTGTTATATTCATCATCACCCAAGAGAGTACGCCCAATTTCAGGTGCGCTTATCAGTGCGACATGCATATCGATGAACGTATCTTCTGGATCTCCTTTATCAGGACGTTTGATCGCACGCGCATCTCCACTATCAATAAAGGCTTGATTAATTTGACTGATATCTAGTTTAAGCGCTCGGGAAGATCCGTCCCCCGCTAACGTCTGCCAATTCGAAATGGCTGCATTATCAGTAGTTGTGAGCGTCTTTTGAGGACCGCTGGATTTTAATTCCGGTTCCAATCCACCAAGTCCTAATTGACGAGCAACCTTCAATCCTGCGCGAACAATTGAATCATCAATCACCATTATGGTGACAGTCGCACCTGAAACAATATCCAGATCATGCGCGAAACCGCCTGCGCTTGCCTCTTTTATCAGGTCCAGCCCTGCATATTTTTCGGTTACAGCCTGAATTTTTTTATTTGGAATGCCTATCAGGACGATAGGTTCTGAATGCTTGACTAGCTTTACACCCGTCACCTTTGCATTGTTATCAACACCCATAATAACGTGAATAGGCTTGCCTGAATATCCAGTTGTAGTCACAAAATCTGAAGTTAGAAAGACATATCCAACAACTTCATTGTTCTTCATTGCGGGGATAACTGGCAAGTTGCTTTGTAACACACCCAGACTGCTTGCGCCTGGTACGAGCTCGGTCACGTCTATGTCATCCAAAAATTTAGTGACAATTGGCGCAGCAAAAGCAGATTGCAAACCTATCAATCCTAACATTAGAACTAAAAATAGTGCTGTTTTCAGTCTGCATAGATTTTCTTTAAGCGTGCACATGTGAACCCATCTTCATTTCTGAAGACAAGCCTTATCAGTTCGCATAAATGCGTTCTTTGTGCTGCAACAAACTTCTTTCTTGAAAGCTGTTTGTTTGCAATTTCAATGTCTCATCAACCGATCTTCCTCTGATGGACTCCGCATCAATGAGGAAGATCGATATAGTATCGATTTATGAGTTCTTGGCCTTCGGAAAGGATTGCTCTGTAAAGCAACCTAGACCGACTCATCATGTTGAGAATGATGGTGGGCCAGTTTGCGGAGCCCCTTCAAACCGAATAGACTTTGATAAGTTTATAGTATTATCTGAAGGGGCAGTTGCCTTGAGGTTGCTGGCAACACGTGTAAACAATTCTGGTGAAATGTGCAGAGCTGCTGCTTTGACAAGAGTGCAATATGGACAGCCTTTTGCGTAGGCATTTTTTTCACCGTTTTCTCCGCTAATGCAAATAACAGGAACGGTTCCATCTGGCAGCGTATAGGCAGACAGATCTGCAGTTTGTTCAGTCTCAGAGGCGATAACAGGCCTGTGTGCAAAGCTGGTCCATACCATTGCAATCGCGCAAAGGATTTTAAGTGCTTTACAAATGTTTCTACCTATCTTCAATTGTATCCCGCCGGGTAGGTGTATCATACATCTTCATACCGATATCATACCCAGATGGTGATTGAGTTTGTCGCAGCGCAAACAAAAATAATTTTGTAGGAATTGGGTTGCCGCCAGAATTACTTCACATTGGATTAGGTTTGCCATGCTGGTGCGAAAAAAACATCATCAACCGAACTTCCCAACATACTCTGTTTCGGAATTCTTAAGAACTCACGCGGGGTAGTTGTTGCGGCCATCAATGCATCGATGGGTGTTAATCCAACGTGCTCTACAAGGCGAATAACAGAGCTTTTGAGATCAATATGTGCACCTGCTAGAGACCCTTGTGAATTCACTAGCTTGCCATCATCAACTATAATCTTTTCACCATAGAGCGTAAAATGATCGGGACCAGCAATTGTCGACATAGCATCTGATACCAGAACCAACCGGTGGGGGATGGGACGGGCGCGAAAGGCGAGAGCTGTCATCCTATCATCCACATGATAACCATCAGCGATTATGCAGCAATAAGCGGAGCTGTTGATAGCTGCGCCAACTATGCCGGGTGTGCGTGATGTCATTGGCGGCATGCCGTTGAAAAGATGGGTGATCGGTAATAACTGTTGGCAGAATGAATGCGAGTGATAAAGATATGCTTGCTGCCACCGAATTAATAAAAGTGTGGAATATAAAAATATGTTATGTTATTACGTAACATGTAATATTATTACACTCCTTTCTAACAATTAAAAAGGTATGATAAGATGAAAGTTTTATTCAATAAATACGTTGGTGCTGTCGCAATAAGTGTGATGGTGCTTTTTGCAGCGCAAGCACAGGAAACCAAAAAAACTGAACACTCAACAAAGCATAATCATGCTGAAAAAGTTGATGATGTCTACCGTGGATATTTTGATGACAATCAGATTATGCCTCGAATGTTGGCAGACTGGAAAGGTGATTGGCAATCTGTCTATCCATTATTGCAAGATGGTACGTTGGACCCGGTAATGGCGCACAAGGCCGAAAAAGGGGATAAAACGGCTGAGGAATATCGCGCTAAATATGAGGTTGGATACAGAACAGATGTTAATCGAATTGTGATCAATGATAATGATGTTGCATTTTATGAAAAAGGCAAGGTTTACAAGGGTATTTATAAAGATGATGGTTATGAAATTTTAAATTATGACGCTGGAAACCGAGGTGTGCGTTTCATATTTGCGAAGGTTGAGGGAGATGCGGCAGCTCCCGAATTCATCCAATTTAGTGATCACCGTATCGCTCCGGCAGCTGTAGGACATTACCATCTCTACTGGGGGAATGACCGAGCTTTGCTTTTGAAAGAGCTAACTAATTGGCCAACTTACTATCCTTCTTCAAAAAGTGGTGAAGAAATTGTAGCCGAAATGACAGCGCACTAGTAAAAGCTCGTCTCTTAAATACTGATTGGTCTGGCTGCGGTTCGTAGTTAGACCAATTGGTGTGCCGGATGGAGTATAAGGCGCATAGATGATCTGAACGTGTAAACTACAATCGTTTTAATGTTGCAAGAATGTCGTGTAGTTCACTTCATCTCAAACTTTAATAAAATGGCTTTTGGTTTGCTCAAGTATTTATTTATGAGGTAATATTTTCAAATTCCTCTTTGATAATCTGTGCAATAAGTGAACAATCATCTTCCTCGAAACTTAACGGAACGCGCATATCAATTAGGCGATGTAGGATCTCAAGGGTTTGATCCAGTTTTGGAGCCAAGGCGTAGCGCCAGCTATCATAGCGGCTGGTAAAGCCAACTGGATTAGCATCTCCAAACCACTTTAGCTCTACACCACGGTCTGCACAGTTTTTTATAAATTGTTTAATTTGAACATCAGACCATTCAGGTACTAAAAACTGAATGGAAGAACCAACATAAAGTTCCTCCTCGGGTCTTAAGGGTAATGTTAGGCTTGATACGTCGCGAAGGGCTTTTTCTAGTATTTGATAACGTGCATTCCACCTCGCAATATTAAGTTCTAATTGTGAGAGCTGTGGACGCAATATTGCCGCTCGCAGATTATCCATTCGAGACGAGCAATTTGGCATATCAAAGCGTGCACGTTCGAATGCCTCCATATCAGGTCGCGCTTTATGTTTTTCATAAAGCATGTAAGAACCTGACAAGATAATAGCCCGCGCCATCAACTCGTCATCGTTGGTTGTTAAAAGCCCGCCTTCACCACTATTAATATGCTTGTATGTTTGCGCGCTGAAACAACTTATTGAGCCGAAATTTCCGCTTTTTATGCCATTCCATTCTGCACCCATTGTATGAGCGCAGTCTTCGATCATCTTCACCCCTAGGTCGTCCAGAATCTCTATCAGTTGTTCCATCGGTGCAATATGGCCGCGCATGTGCGATAGAAGCAAATATCGAGCACCGCTTATCATGAGTTTATCTTTTAAGTCATCAAGATCAATGGTCAGGTTCTCGGTGGTTTCTATATAAACAGGTGAGGCGCCAACAGCTGCAATTGCACCTGGAACCGGCGCTAGGGTAAATGCGTTGGTTGCGACCCTGTCCCCGGGTTTAACGCCTATTGCCCTAAGTGCAATTTGCATTGCACCGCCGCCTGATGATGTTGCCAGACAATATTTGGTATCCTGATAAGTCGCATATTCTTCTTCAAGAAGATTAACTTCACTATCCTCACCTTCGACCATGTTATACCGATGTAGGCGTCCGGTTTTCATGACCTTAACGGCCGCAGAAATAGCATCTTCAGAAATAGCTTCTTGCTGGGTGAACGGTTTTTTGAATTGAAGCTTTGGCATTGTTTTTCTTTCTTATTATCGCTGGTCTGATATGAGACGCTTTCGGGTTGAAAAGCAAGACGTTAAGTCAAAACAAATTTTGAGCTTCGTCGAAGCGAATTTGAAGATTTGATCATGAATAATTACTTCGCATCATTTCCCAAAACATGATCCATGATAGGTGTTAGAATTATAGGGATACCCAACTTGCATTGTTGATAGATGAACGTTGGCAGGCGTCGATGAATTTCATACCGTAAACACCATCTTCGATCGTATTAATATGGTGGCCTTCTGGCAGGCTCGCGCCGGTTTTATAAGCCTCGATGGCAATTGCAGCTTCTGAGTAAATTGTTGCAAAACCCTCAAGATATCCTTCAGGGTGTCCACCGGGTACCCGACTAACACGATTTGCAATGTCGCTGGCGCCATTACCAGACCGTGTGATTAATCTCTTTGGTTCGCCAAATGGCGTATGCCAAAGATAATTAGGGTCTTCTTGTGACCATTCTAATCCGCCTTTTTCTCCATAGATACGTAGCGTAAGCGAGTTCTCGTTTCCGGGTGCCACTTGGCTGGCCCATATAGTCCCTCTAGCACCACCTTTGTAGCGAATATTAATGTGTGCATTATCATCCAGTTGGCGGTTGGGTACAAAACGAGATAGTTCCGCTGATAATTGCTCAGTCTCAAGCCCGGAGACAAAATTAGCTAGATTGAAGGCATGTGTTCCAATATCTCCTATTGCACCACTGCCTGCCATTTTAGGGTCTGAACGCCATGTGGCTTGTTTGTTATCATCATCAGCAGCCTCAGTAAGCCAGTCCTGAGCATATTCAGCGCGAACAATTCGAATGTTTCCCAACGTGCCATTGGCAATCATTTCACGTGCTTGGCGAATGACCGGATAGCCCGTGTAATTATGCGTAAGAATGAATAGTTTCTTGCTTTGATGGACCTTCTTTTCGAGATCTATTGCTTCGTCAAGATTGGTTGTAAGTGGCTTGTCGCAAATCACATGAATGCCAGCGCTCAGGAAAGCGCTCGCTATAGGCGCGTGTAAATGATTAGGCGTAACAATTGCAACAGCTTCAATACCGTCCTTAAGATCAGCTTCATGGCGGGCCATTTCCTTATAATCTGTATAGCTACGATCATCATCAAGTCCCAATTCTCGGCCAGATGCCAAGGCGCGTTCAGGATTGGATGAGAGGGCACCGGCAACGAGTTTGAAACGATTGTCGATGCGCGAGGCTATACGATGAACAGCGCCTATAAATGCGCCTTGCCCACCGCCAACCATGCCAAGGCGTATAGTTTTTTTGGGGTTAGATGCGGCCATTTTTTGTTCCTTACTTAGTGCCAATCATGCGGTGTATGGCTGCCATATCAGTTTCAGAATCTGCAAAATCATCAAATGCTTTATCTGTTAGAGGTATGGTATGTTTGCGGATAAATGGCGCACCTTCTGCGGCGCCAACTTCGGGATGTTTCAAACAACATTCCCACTCGAGAACAGGCCAACCATTAAATCCATATGTTGCAAGACGTGAGAAAATACCCGAAAAATCAACTTGCCCATCTCCTAATGAGCGAAAGCGGCCCGCGCGCTCTGTCCAGTTTTGATACCCGGAGTAAACACCTTGACGACCAGTTGGATTAAATTCTGCATCTTTGACATGAAAAGCACTGATGCGTTCGTGGTAGATATCAATGAATTCGAGATAGTCTAATTGCTGTAATACAAAATGCGACGGATCATAATTAATCATGCATCTTGGATGGTTGCCAACGGCATCTAGAAACATTTCAAATGTTATGCCATCAAAAACATCCTCACCGGGATGGATTTCATAACCTATATTGCAGCCTGCATCTTCATATGCATTTAAAATTGGTGTCCATCTGCGTCCAAGCTCCGCAAATGTTTCTTCAATAAGCCCTTGTGGACGCTGGGGCCATGGGTAGAGATAAGGAAATGCAAGAGAACCTGTAAATGAAACAGATCCTCCAAGTCCTAAATTTTGACTTGCCTTTGCAGCAAACAGCATTTGCTGCACGGCCCATTCCTGACGAGCCTTCGGATTGCCTCGAACATGTTCGGGCACGAAGCCGTCAAATTGTTCGTCATATACGGGATTTACTGCAACCAGCTGGCCGATCAAGTGGGTCGATAATTCTGTGATTTCAACACCAGCATCGGAACAAATACCTTTAACTTCATCACAATAGATTCTTGATGTTGCGGCTTTTTCAAGATCAAAAAAGCGCGTATCCCAAGCAGGGATTTGTATCCCTTCATAACCAAGACCAGCAGCCCATTTTGCGATTGTAGGCAATGAATTAAATGGTGCGGTATCGCCAGCAAATTGGGCAAGAAATATCGCGGGGCCCTTCATGTTTTTTGTCATATTTATCTCTTTCGAATAGTTGCCTACTTAAGCAATGCTTGTGCTGACTTTGCATCCAGTGCCGCCGGTCGATCGCACGTTGTCGATAATTCTATTGTTTGCCCGGTTTCGCCAGATTTTAAAATGGACGCCATCACATCCACGACGTGATGCGCAAATTCAAGTGAGCAACGTTGCGGTCGACCTTCCTGGATAGCAAGTGCCATATCCGCTAAACCGGCGCCACGGTAATTGGATTGATGATTTCCAGAATTCTTATCAACGTAATTTTCTTTTTCGAATGGGTGCTCCCAATGGGGTAAAACCACTTCTTCACTTTCTTCGGTTAGCCTTAATTCACCTCCAAAGAAGTTCGGGTCAGGTACAAATAATGTACCTTTTTCACCATATAGTTCCATATTGCTGTGGCTCTGCGCCCAAACATCCCAGCTCGTAATCAAGTTGATGATTGCACCATTATCAAACTCAAGCAAAGCATGGATTGTTGTTGGTGTTTCAACCGGTACTTTTTCACCATCACGAGGCCCGCAGGAAATTGTTCGTGTTTTGGAAGGTGATGATGTCATTGCCGTTACACGTTTGACCGGACTAATAAGTTGGATCAAATTGGAAATGTAATAGGGTCCCAAATCTAACATTGGCCCTGCGCCAGGCTGGAAGAAGAAATCAGGATTTGGATGCCAATGTTCCATACCATGGCTTTGAACAACTGCAGTACCTGAGGTTATTTTACCCACTGCTCCACTATCGATTAATGCACGTGCACGCTGGTGTGTACTTCCCAAAAATGTATCTGGAGCAGACCCGATACGAAGACCTTTTTCATTCGCAAGCTTTTTAAGAACATTACCCTCTTCTGTTGAGAGCACAAATGGTTTCTCTGAGTAAACATGCTTGCCAGCATTCAGAATTGCGCTTGATACTTCAACATGGGCTGCTGGAATTGTGAGGTTTACGATGATGTCGATATCACCTGCCATGAGCAAATCGTCTATTGACTCGGCACGAATATCAAATTCTTCTGCTCTTGCTACTGCCGCATTGTGATTGATATCGGCGCAAGCTCGAACTTGGATGCCTTTAAACATCGGAACCAATTGCATGTAGGCAGCTGAGATATTACCACAGCCAATTATGCCAACACCTAGAGTTTTCATCTATCTTACTTTCGTTAAATTTCGTGTTGTTTATTAAAATGATTTTGCAGAGGCTAATGAACGGCTAGCAAAACGATTATGATCATTTGGATTATCATGTTCCATGATAAATAATTTGGTGCCGGATGCTTTAAGTGCGTCGTAAATTGTGGGCCAATCAACAATACCATAGCCAACGTCGGCCCAACCATCCTCGTCAGCGCACTCGCCTGCAGCAGCTATATCTTTTATGTGCGCAGCTGTGATGCGAGCATTATGTTTCTTGATGAATTCAATTGGATCACGACCGGCTTTCACACACCAGGCAACATCAAACTCGATCTCTAGATTTGTGAATTCACTAAGCATGACTTCAATTGGTATTTGACCGTCTTCAAGCCTTAAAAACTCAAAATCATGATTGTGCCAACCAAACCCAAGTCCGGCATCAATTAACGGCTGACTGAGGCCCTTCAATTTTTTTGCAAAATCGATCCAGTCTTCAGTGTTTTTTGGGCGATCTTCTTCAAGTAAGTAAGGCCCATAGACTTTCTCAATGCCGATGGCCTTCGTGATGTCAATTACCCGCTGTGGGTCACTTTCGATAAGGTCCAATCCAACGTGGCTTGATGTCATCGTAAGATTGATTTTATCAAGCAATGTACGAAATTCGCGTGGGTTAACATCCTCTAATAGTGCTCCAAAGCCTTCAACATTATTGTAGCCGAGTTTAGAAAGCATCTCGAGAGTATCTTCCAATGGTGGAAAATTTCTTGAAGAGTAAAGTTGATATGAAAAACCTGTCATGAGTATCCCTATGAGGCGTGTTTTTTATAATGTTTAATCTTACGGCTGTTGTATAGTTTGAATGTTTTGTTCCCCTCGTTACAAGGGATGATAAGACCCGCAACTAATACATAAACGTGTGGTGAGCACTTTGTTGGTTGATATATTTGAGAGTCGCGTGATTCTTTATATGTGATAATTGACATAAATGTCGAGTTGATTGAGCCTCGGAATTGGCAACGACCCGCCTCAAACTCACAGTGGGTTTATCTGCAAGAATAATATATTTACTAAAAATTAGGCACGGTCATAGTTTACTTTATAGAACCGCGCTAAATTCATTTAGTTTTCGAGTTTTTTAACGAGTTCTGTACAAGAATTACATTGTTATGAAAATCAAGTGTTTGGTGGTAATCTAAAATGGTCGTACCTTCTATTGACGTGTTGCAAGCTGCTGCGACAAATCAGATTGAGGTTTCTGCACTGCGCAACTTTGATTTCAGTTCAGATGAATATGCAGTTCTTTATAACAATTCGAGTGCGTCGGTTTTTCAGCATCCAATTTGGCTGTCGGAATTTTATACAAATCTGGCATCAGAACGAGAGGCCGAAGCTCTTGTCATCGTGGGGCGTGATGTTGTCGATAGTTCTTTGTTATTTGTATTACCTCTCATAGAGCGTCATTTAAATTTTATTCGGCTAATCGAAGCGGCAGATCTTGGTGTGAGTGACTATTCATCTCCAATTGTTGCCCCGCAGTTCCTCGAAACTCATCGCCAATCTGACCAGTTTTTTCAATTGATAGCTGATGCTATCGGTCATTATGATGTTTTGCGTATCAAGCCGATACGCAAAGAAAAACGTATGGCTTGGCGCTGCTTCTTCGATTTTGAGTTTGAGAAGCTAAACTTTTCTGCTCATGCAACATGTGTGAGCGCACCCTATGACGATTGGCGTTTTGAGGCTTTTGGGAAAAGTCATGCAAATTACATTGATCGAAAAAAACGTAAAATTGAACGATATGGAGATGTTAAATTTACACTCCTAAACAACGAAGCCGACATTGATGATGCCTTGAGCTTTTTAATTGCGCAACGGAAAGGTCGTTTTGAGGGCGATGAAATTCAAAACGATTATGTCGAGAATTTTTATAAATCGGTTGCAAAGCGCGGTATTAGAACAGGATACAGCAAAACGTACTCTCTAGACGTAAATGAAAGTACAATAGGTGTTGTTTTTGGTGTCGCTTATAGAAATTGCTATCATTATCTTCTCATCGGTTGTGACTATGAAAGATTTGGAAAATTCTCGCCTGGATTTATCATGTATGATGAGATTATGCGTGATTGGGTAAATGCTGGTGGAGATACGTTTGACTTCACAATTGGGGATGAGCCGTTTAAGGAAAAATTTGCTGCGAAGTCGACGCAAATGTACCAGATTCTGCATGCAGGTAGTTTGATTGGTCGTCTTGCTAAGTATGCTTATGAATTCAAAAACGGTGAGTAGATGAAGACCGTTTTATTCGTTGATAAATGTTTTGCCAGTAATTTGGATGATTAGTATGCAAAATCTAAACCAAGGGTTCTTGGAAAACTCGGTGATTATTGCGGCTCATCCGGATGATGAAATACTTTGGTTTTCATCGATCATGAAGGATGTGAATAAGGTTCTCATTGTTTACGAAGACTTTTGGGCGCACCCGGAACTTGGGGCAAACAGAGCAAAGGCTGTAGCGGAACTGCCCCACGCTGATGTGACTAGTTTAAAAATTGCTGAAGCTGGGACATATGGTTTGGCAGACTGGCACAACCCAAAGCTATCGCGATACGGTATAGCTTTTGGTTCAGAAGCAATTATACGCGAAGTAAAACGTCAGGTTAAAAGCGTTCTTCCTTCACCTGAGCAAACACCTGATCAAAGCGTTTGGGCGAATTACCGAGGTAATTATGATAAGTTATATGTGGCACTTGATGCCGTATTGAGCGAAGAGATGAATGTGTTTACGCATAATCCTTGGGGGGAGTATGGGCATGAGGAGCACATTCAGGTTTTTCGTGTAATTGACGACTTGCGTGCCAAAAAAGGTTTCAAACTCTGGATGAGTAATTACGTAACCAATAGATCTTTGCCACTTGCGATGACTTATTTTAGTGCTTCTGAAGTTCAATATATCAAACGTCCTACCGACAAGATTTATGCTGAAGCTGTAGCTGACGTTTACCGGAAGCATGATTGCTGGACTTGGCACAATGATTGGAAGTGGTTCGACGAAGAGTGTTTTATGGAAGCGCCGACACATCAGAAAAATAATGGTGAACAAGCACATTTGTCTCCACTCAATGTTTTTTCTATCTGATTGGAGTTTGAAGGTAGTTTGTCATGTTCGCATCATCTTTTGCATACATGGAATGTGCAAGTTGCAATGGGTGAACAAGTTCACAGTCGGGCTGGAGCCGGTTTAAAGTCAGTTAAGTTACCAACAAATAATATGCCACTTATAGACTAGGAAAATTGATCGCAAAAATATTCAAAGATTGTGATTGCTTGTCAGGTCGTTAGCGTTTTATCCTGTGTGCAATAATTCAGATAATAATGGGAGAAATTGAATGTTGAAATTGTTTGGTGGCCTCGCGGCTGCAACTATGCTTATGGTTGCGCCGGTGTTGGCTGATGGCCATAAACTTAAAGTCGGTATGATCACAACTTTGTCTGGCGGCGGTTCTGGTCTTGGTATTGATGTTCGAGATGGGTTTATGCTTGCTGTAAAGGGCAATGATCATATTGATGTTGTTATAGAAGATGACCAGCGAAAACCTGATATTGCCGTGCAGCTCGCGGATAAAATGATTCAGTCGGAAAAAGTAGATGTTCTAACGGGGATTATCTGGTCAAACCTTGCAATGGCTGTTGTGCCAGCAGCTGTTAATCAGGGTAAGTTTTATTTGTCACCGAATGCTGGCCCGTCAGCATTAGCTGGCAAAGGATGCCATCCAAACTATTTCAATGTAGCTTGGCAGAATGATAATTTGCATGAGGCTGCCGGAGGTTATGCGAATAGCGAAGGTTATAAGAACACATTTATTCTTGCGCCCAATTATCCAGCCGGTAAAGACGCGTTAACAGGGTATAAGCGCTTCTTTGAGGGCGGACTTGCTGGCGAGCTTTATACAAAACTTGGCCAAACAGATTATGCTGCTGAAATAGCGCAAATTCGTGCATCTGGTGCTGACAGTGTGTTTTTCTTCTTGCCGGGCGGCATGGGGATTAGTTTCATGAAACAGCTCTCACAATCGGGGATAGATCTTCCTATCGTCGGACCTGCATTCTCATTTGATCAAGGTATTCTTAAAGCCGTTGGAGATGCAGCTTTAGGTGTTAAAAATACTTCTCAGTGGTCAAAAGATATCGACAATGAGGCAAACAAGAAGTTTGTTGCTGATTTTCAGGCTGAGTATGGTCGTTTGCCATCTCTTTACGCATCACAAGGTTATGACACTGCAAATCTATTAATCTCCGCTGCCGGTAAAGCAAATATTTCTGATGTTGATGGTTTCCGCGCTGCACTGAAGGCTGCAGATTTTGCTTCAACCCGAGGTGATTTTAAATTTGATACTAATAATCACCCGGTTCAGGACATTTATGTACGCGAAGTGATTAAAGAGGGTGATGTTCTAACCAACAAGATTATTGCTGTTGGTCTGAAAGATCGTTCCAATGCTTATGTTAGCGATTGTAAGATGTAATATCACTACGATGTGCGGAGATAATCCGCACATCAACCCTAATTGTTGGGCTTATGTTGAATTGCTTTTATAACACCGCGCAATTCTGCTAGTCCTCGCATTCGGCCTATCAGTGGATAACCGGGCATAGAGTTTTTATCTAAATCATCTAATATTTCCTGGCCGTGGTCGGGGCGCATTGGAATATTCCAGTCTGCCCGCCCTTGTTCCCTGCGATGTTTTTCTTCGTTTAGAAGTGCTGCTATCACAGCCACCATATCAGTATCACCTTCAAGGTGCTCTGCTTCAAAGAAGCTGTGCTTCTCATTGAAATTTGGCCCGTCACGTTTTGTGTTTCGCAAGTGAACGAAATGTATTCTGGAACCCAAATTTTCAATCATCTTGACTATGTTTATGGACGGTGAAACGCCGAGGGAACCTGTGCAAAGCGTGATACCATTGTGCGGGCTATCAACGGCTCGCATAACGAACTCATAGTCTTCCATTGTCGACATGATGCGTGGCAAACCCATGATTGAGAAAGGGGGATCGTCAGGATGACAACATAGATTTATCTCCAACTCTTTGCATGTTGGAATGACCGCTTCCAGAAATGTAATCAAATTAGCGCGTAGCTGGGTGGCATTTATATCAGTATATGTGTTGAGTAAATCTTTGATGTCAGCAACATCCCATTTGTCATTTGAGCCGGGAAGGCCTGCTACAATATTATGTTGTAATACAGATTTCTGTTTTTCACTCAAGGTCCTGAAGTAACCTTCGGCCGCCGTTCGGATATGCTCAGGATAATCATCAGCTGCATTTTCGCGCGACAGAATGAACATATCGAATGCGGTAAATTCCATCAGATCAAATCGCATGGCTGTCCCGCCATGAGCCATTGGGGAACGAAGGTCTGTTCGTGTCCAATCGAGAATCGGCATGAAGTTGTAGCAGATTGTTTTTAACCCACATTCAGCAAGATTGTGAAGGCTCTGTTTGTAATTTGCGATATGTTCTTCGAAATCACCCGTGCGTGTTTTTATGCTTTCAGAAATTGGCAGGCTTTCGACAACTTCCCATTTCAAGCCAGAAGGCGTGCCGTTTTCCAAAGCAGTGATCTGTTGCTGACGCATTTTGATCTCATCAATGGTCCATACAGCACCTGTATCAACATGGTGAAGTGCCGTAACCACACCTTCTACACTGGATTGAAGAAGAGCATCCATCGAGATTGTATCTTCAGGCCCAAACCAGCGCCATGCCTGCATCATTTTGAGAGATCCTACTCTTAGTATTTAGATTATTTATTCCAACCTTGAGCAACAATATCCTTGTATTATAATGCCGTCTTATCAAGGGGTGTGATTATTTTTTATTTCGGTCCACCATACTGTTAGTATTCAATTTTGGTTACGCGGTTGATAATTGTCAGATAGGAGCCAGCAGTTATTCAGGTTTGAATAATTGTAATGTTTATGACTAAATTTTCCGTAACAAACCGTTGAGTAGACATCTAGGATTAACATTGAATAGTTTAAGGAAGCTAAGTTAATATATATGTATGTAAGTAAAATATGAGTTATTCTCTTCTGTTGAAATTTGGTTCGTTTCTAAATTCGGAGATACATTTAAAGCATCTATATCTTTAAAATTTTAAATAAATTCAACTGATTACATAAATTTCATTTTAACCAAACGACTTAACCAAGTGTTAAACATTTGCTTGTTCGAACTGGGAATTTGCATCATTTAAAGTCCAACTAAGTATGCGTTGGAGTTTGTGATGTCTGTTTTGATTAAATCACTCTATTTTCTTTTGTTCAGTAGTATTTTTGTAGGTATCTCTGTTGCATCTGCTCAGAATGTGCCACGCCTTTATACAAATGAGGCAAGCTGTGATGCAATTAAATCTGCTATTCGCAAAAATGGTAAAATTGTACTGAGATTTAAAAAACCGCGCGGTAAACGTATTACCTATGATCTTTTCTATAAATCTCCATCCAGATGTACTACTGATGAAAAAGCTGCCTCAGAAAATGTCCCATCTGCGAATGGAAAATGCAATGTAAGTTTTCGTTGTATACCCCGGCTGGATCAGGGCCATGAATCGTCAGATGATCCTATCATCATTGCTGCCCCACCACCACCTCCTCCATCAAATCCTCCCGATGATGGGTGCAATGGGTGTGAAAGCGAAGGGCTGCCGATGTAGCACAGTGTATTCAGTTTGACGTGTGCTCCGGATTCAACTTGTTTTATCGATCGGGTGCGTAATGTCGGTTTGAATAAACGAAGGGCTGCCCAAATTTCAGCGAAAGTTTGATAGAGCTTTAACTTGCCATCCGCTCATCGCGTTTTTGCATTACGATGGCTCGATTTGATATAATGGAAGCTGTGATAACGCTTATCGTTACAAGACCAATCATAATTGTCGATAATGCATTTATTTCCGGACTGACGCCGAGGCGCACAGATGAGAAATTTTTAATTGGAAGTGTCGTTGCTGATGGTCCTGTCACGAATGATGCAATGACTAGATCGTCAAGTGATAATGTGAAAGCAAGTAGCCATCCGGAGATTACAGCAGGCGCTATAATCGGTAGTGTTACGCTTCGAAAAGCGTCCCAATGAGTGCAGCCGAGGTCAAGAGCCGCGAATGCAAGTCCATTTTTCATCAGTTGAATTAGCTGATCGAGTGAAGAGCCTGCTAAGTTGAAATAATTTACGGTTGGAAGTTTCAATATGCTCCTTTAGTTGTTCAAGTACTCGCGCGTCAGTATTTGTAAATGACGGATGTTCATTATTATCGTCATTCATATTTATCGCTTGTGTGCTTTCAGAAACGACGGCTATTCCTTATAAAAAATATCGCTTGTGACAAAATCAAGTTGTAGCAATGTAGTACGCTGATTTATTCGTCATTGTTGCGATCATAAGGAGAGATTTGGCAGTTAAAACAGCAAGATATCTTTCTTGGTAGTCGTATTTGACAATTTTAGTACAACGTTGTACTAATCAAATTGTGATAGTACAACGTTGTATTTATGCATCTGGGAGGATTATATGCGGAAACACATTATTGCTGGTCTGTTGGCCAGTGTTGCCTTGGGCATGGCTGGAACAGCTGCTCAAGCGGATATTACCATTACATATCCCACAGGCTGGGAAGAACTTATGGAGCCTGCATTTAAGGCTTTTGAAGAAAAGACCGGTGAAAAGGTTATTGCAACGGTCGTACCAAAGGACTTGGATCAGCGTATCACTGTAGATTTTGCAGGTGGTGCAGCAACTGATGTTGTGGTTTATGATAGCTATAGAACGGCTGAATATACCGAAAGCGGCTATTTGGCTGACTTGACTAACTACTCAACGAACTGGGCAGACTGGTCGCTTTATTTTGGTTCGCTTAAGGATATTTCCACTATCAATGGCGAAGTGCGCGGCGTTCCTGTTTACACCGATGTGCGTATGCTCTGGTATAACCGTGCCATTCTTGAGAAGGCAGGGGTGACTTTACCTTGGGAGCCTAAATCGTGGGCCGATATTCTTGATACGGCTGAGCAAGTTAAAAACAAAGTATCTGATGTTGAATATCCAATTTATTTCCCAGTTGGCACCAAGCTTGGTGAGGCAACAACAATGCAAGGCTTTTATATGGCGTTGCTAGGCGCTGACGGTAATGAAGGCGGTGCTAACCGCTTGCGCGACTGGGATGAAAATAAATGGATTGGCGACAGTCCTGCTATCCGCAAGGTGCTTAACCTTTATCAGGATATCTTCATTAATCGCGAGCTTTCTGGTCGTGAGCTTTATTACACACCGGATGTATGGGGCGATATGCGTCGTGCCTTTGCAAACGGTAATATCGCGATTATGGCAAACGGTTCGTGGGAGTTTGGGTCAGTTTGGCGCGCAGCTGGCATCGAAAAAACGGCTGAGGAAAAGTCAGAGTTTATGGCTTGGACGCCATTCCCTGGTGATGGATCTGCAAATGCTCCGAGCTACAGCAATATTTCCGGTGGTTGGAATGTGGCTGTTGCGGAACAATCAGTGCAGAAAGACCTTAGCTGGCAGTTGATTGAAACAATTCTGGAAGCAAAATCTTATGCTAAATGGGTAGCTGGTCAAGGGCGTGTTGCAGTGCGTACGGATGCTTTGGAGGCTGATGTTTATCAAGCCGATGCCTATCTTGCCGCTATCTCTCCATTGGTTGAAAAAACCACAGGGCGTGACACGTTCCCGGGATATTCTTCTGTTTCGGCATTTGTTCAACAGGCCACGACTTCAATTCTTGAAGGCCTATCTGTTGATGAGGCTGTTGAAGAGTTTAAAGCAAATCTCGTTGATGAGTTTGGCGAAGAAGAAGTCAAAACAATCAAGTAAATCACTAATGTCCCACCGATATGTTCGGTGGGGCCTTCTATCGTAATAAGATGCGTGACGAGCGTGTCTTGTTTTGGACGAGCCGCGTCTTAATATGTTAGCTCTTCGTCTCGCTGTTTAAAAAGGTAAGTCGCCATGATTTCCACCTCACATGTCTGGCTCCGGCGCTCAACATCTCTTATGACAATCGCTGCAATACCAGCCATATTGTTTATAGGACTATTTATTTTTTATGCCGGATGGACGATTTGGGTCAGTTTTACTGATTTGGCGCTCTTGGGAAAGAAGGCTATCTCCCCCAATTTTATCTGGTTTGATAATTACATTCGTCTGATTACCCGTCGTGGATTTTTGGAATCTGTGTGGACCACAACAGTCTTCACATTCTTCTCGGCTATTGTCGGTCAATGCGGGTTGGGTTTTTTACTTGCGCTCCTGCTGAAAAACTATCCATTTCGATTGAAAGGAACAGTTGAGTTCGCGCTCCTGTTTGGTTGGCTTGCACCAGATGTTGTAGGTGCCTTTATGTGGAATGCGTTCGCCAGCCGTGATGGTTTTATAAATACTTTGGTCTTGAGCCCTCTTGGTTTTGACAACATAAATCTGCTGAACGCCTACGCAATGGAAGTTGTTGTAATCGCAAATATTTGGAAGGGAACTGCATGGTCGTATCTCCTGTTTTCAGCGGCCTTGGACACCGTTTCACGCGAAGTATTGGAAGCCGCCTATGTCGATGGAGCCAACGGACGGCAACGACTTCGCTATGTTCTTTTACCGCTCCTACGCGCTCAAATTGCAACTAATTTGCTATTTGTAACGATTTGGACCTATGCCTTCTTCTCCCTTATTTTTGCCCTCACTGGCGGTGGTCCAGGTCGTGAGACTGAGGTTCTTTCCATTTACATGTATAAACAGGCCTTTGATGTGGGTAAGTTGGGCTATGGCAGTGCTGTAGCAATAGCTATGATGGTTATTGTTGGCGGGTTGTCTATCATCTATCTACGGCTAAGTCAGGAGCGGGCAAAATGATCAGTGCTGTCAAACAATCGCCTGCACGTGTTAGCGCAACAAATTTATTATTGGCGTTCATAATTCTTGCCTGGCTCAGTCCGTTGAGTTGGCTGGTGATGACCTCGGTTAACCCGCAAGCAACGGGAGGTTTCTCCATCCCGAGCAGTCTCAGCCTGGAACACTTTGCGTCTGTGATGACTGGCACGTCCTTGCGCCAATTCATAAATTCTATGGTTATTGCTATCATTACCGCAACTTTGACTACCATTTTGGCAACACTTGCTGCTTATCCGTTCTCGCGACTTGATATTCCCTACAAGAACACCCTTTTGTGGAGCCTTGCCTTGCTGCGTATTCTCCCAGCAACCGCCATTATCATTCCAGTCTTTTTGACCGGGAGGGTAATGGGGTTGTTGAATGCGGGAGGGGTCATTATGGTTATGACGCTGCTTAATTTGCCGTTTGCCGTTTTACTGCTTAAAAACTTCTTTGACACGATCCCTACTGAACTAGAAGAAGCGGGTTATATGGAAGGCGCAACGCTTTGGCAGAGTATTTTGCATATTGTGCTGCCATTGTCTCGAGCGGGTCTGGCTGTGATCTGGTTCATGGCATTTACCAGTGCTTGGAATGAATTCTTATTTCCTTTCTTAATGTTGCGCAGCGATGAACATTTTCCAATGGCAGTCGGTCTTTATGCGTCTTTCGGTCAGTATGGTGCAACAAATTACGGCTTCCTGACCGCTTATTCTATTATTTATGCGGCGCCAGCTGTTCTCGTCTACTTTCTGCTAAAACGTAACCTTACAACAGGTTTTGCAGGCGTTGGGGTCAAAGGTTAACAAGGGAGTCAGGACATGAACCTGTCAAAACAGCAAGAGAAGCTGGCACGTTATCTTGTCGAGTTAGAGCAACATGCGGAATGGTCGGCGGAAGACCATGTAAAGCTGCATTTTCGAATTACTGAAGATGATGATGCTTCAGTATTAGCGGAAGATTGGCGCAGTTGGGACGTGGTTCCTCAGGACCTGATTTGGGGAGGTGCCAAGCGACATCATTGGTTTGCTGCCGAAATTGCGCTGACCGGACAGCCTGAAGGCGCAAAGCCTATCTTTAAGATCAAGGCCCAGAATGAAATTCTGATGGGCAGAACGCAAGGGCAGGGGCTGGTTTGGCTCAATGGCGAATATCTGCAAGGGGTTGACGGGTATCATGCTGAAATTGATTTGACGCAAGTTTTGGCCCCAGGTGATACGGGCATTTTGCACATTAATCATTATACCGGTGATGCAAGCCGACTGTGCGGTTATGCATTGGAGCGGTTCTGGCGCGACCAAGAGGCTACAGACCTATATTATGATCTGCATGTTCCTTTTGAGGTTGCCGTTCGACTGCCGGATACGGACTTGCGTAAGCATAAAATTTTGACCTTGATTGATGATGCATTTCGACTTATCGATTTTAGAGATCGTTCTCATTTCATCGCATCGCTTAAGCCTGCGGCTGAAATTGCTGCCAAGATATATGAGCTAACGGATACTGAAGAAAAGCCGATTGCGAGTTGTATTGGACACACACATTTAGATGTTGCGTGGTTATGGCCGGTTTCGCAAACACGCGAAAAAATGCTCCGCTCGATGGCAACAGCCCTCAAACTTCTGGATGAAAACCCTGACTTTGTGTTCATGTATAATCAGTGTGTGATGTTTGATTATTTGGAGCAAGATGCGCCCGAGTTACTTGAGCGTGTTAAGCAACATGTCAAATCAGGTCGTTTTGAAATTGAAGGAGCCATGTGGCTTGAGCCGGATGTGAATATTATCTCAGGCGAATCGATGGTGCGCCAAATTCAACGTGGCAAACGCTATCATCGCAAGCATTTTGACGTAGATCCCAAAATTCTCTGGTTGCCGGATACGTTTGGTTATTCAGCCGCAATGCCGCAGATAATGCGTAAAGCAGGTGTTGAATTTCTGGTAACGAGCAAATTATCGTGGAGCGATACCAACCGGATGCCTCATGATACATTTTTTTGGACGGGGATAGATGGTACAGATGTAAACACCTATTTGATTACCACCCAGCGGGATGACGCCACGACAATTCGCACCGTATATGAGCCGGATTTGGATGTGTCTTATGTTATGGGGGCGTGGAACAGATACGAACCCAAAAATGTGAATGACAACTACCTAATTCCTTATGGTCATGGCGATGGCGGTGGAGGAGTTACCCAAGAAATGATCGAAGTCGGGCGCCGAATGGAGCGAGGCATTCCGGGCTGCCCATCAGTGAAGTTTGAAGGTGTGACGCCATTTATCAATCGCTTGGGCGATAAAATGGGAAAAGAACCAGATCGGTTTCCTAAATGGGTAGGTGAACTTTATCTTGAATATCACCGTGGCACGTTAACGTCGATTGCCAAGAATAAGCGCAATAACCGATTGGCTGAAGACCGATTGCAAGATCTGGAGTTCGTTTTGGCTGCAAACAAGATTGATAGCGCTGCAAGTGATCTTCAATCTGAGGCGCTGGCGGAGTTTTGGCGCGTCATACTGCTCAATCAATTTCATGATATTTTGCCTGGCACGTCAATTGCAGAAGTTTATGAAGATAGTGATCGCGAATATGCCGAGTTTTTTGCAGATAGTTATGCTGCATTAAAATCGGCGTTGGGACATCACTGCTCTGGCGATATTGCACTTATAAATGCTTTGGGTAGCGATAGAAGTGGCGAGTTGGTGACACTTCCATTTGGTCTTGCACAAACAGGAACTCAGTTATCCTCTGGTTCAGGTAGCACACCGCTTCAGGCCATAACTCGGGCAGATGGTAGCACTGAATGGGTTGCGCCAGTTGCTAATATTCCGGCTACAAGTATTCTCAATCTATCTGTTACACCAGACAGAACGGGTGTTGCAAACAGTGGTTTAAACGCTTCCAAACATATGCTCGAAAACTCATTCCTGCGAGTCGAATTTGCAGAGAATGGGGAAATCACTTCTGTGTTTGACAAAGCGGCTGGTCGTGAACTTCTCAAGCCAGGCAGCGTAGCTAATCAACTTCAAGCGTTTGAAGATAAACCCATACAGTGGGATGCTTGGGATGTTGATTGGTATTTCGATCAAAAATATTGGCCAGTGGATACGTGCGCTAATTTTGAACTGATAGAGGAAGGTCCTCATAGAGCAGCGCTTAAGGTGGAACGAAATTATGCTGGTTCAAAAATCGTGCAGATCATTTCGTTGGCACAAGACTCAATGGTTCTTGAGTTTGATACCTATGTCGACTGGAATGAAAGTCAGACTTTGCTCAAAGCGGGTTTTGAATTTGCACTTAATAGCAATGAAGTGAAGTCCGAAATTCAGTTTGGTCACGTTACGCGGCCCACCCATGCAAATACCAGTTGGGATATGGCGCGGTTTGAAGCGAGTATGCATCGTTGGGTTGCCATGAGTGAAGGTGATTATACGGTGGCACTTATTAATGATAGCAAGTATGGATATGATGCACGTGGGCAGCGTATTCGCATGACGCTTATAAAGTCGGGCATTTTCCCATTTGAAACTGCTGACCGTGAACAACATCATTGCAGGTATGGACTTACCTTTGCCACCGGTTCAAACACTATTGCTACAATTTCACGCCGCGCGGAAGCCTTTAGTCACCCGCTCATGGCAATTGCTGTCGAGAACGGTGGAAATGCAGAAGCAGACGATCAAAATGGTTTGCTGAGTATAGACACTAAAAATGTTGCAATTCACGCCATCAAGCCGAACGAGGACGAAGATGAAATAATAATTCGTCTGGTCGAAGAGAGTAATCGCCAGACAACTGCAAAAATCAGTTTCGGATTTCCAGTCAAAAGCGTCCGCTTAGTCGATCTTATGGATCAGCATGAAGCGGATTTAGAAGTTGATAAAGACGGGTCTGCGATCGTGAAATTCCGTGCATTTGAAATTATCACACTAGCGGTCGCCAAACAGCGCGACCCGAATTAAGGAGTGGGGAACATGGCAGTTTTATCCGCAGTTAACCTCAAGAAAAATTATGGCGATGTTAATGTAATTCCTAACCTTAACCTAGATGTGGAGGAGGGGGATTTCACGGTTCTGGTGGGCCCGTCGGGGTGTGGTAAATCAACCCTGTTGCGCATGATGGCTGGCCTAGAAGATGTTACAAACGGAGAGTTGCAGATTGATGGCCGTAGAGCCAATGACCTGCACCCGCGCGAGCGAGGCGTCTCAATGGTGTTTCAATCATATGCACTCTACCCGCATATGACTGTTGCCGATAACATCGGTTTTGGTTTGAAACTTGAAGGACGCAAAAAAAGCGAAATAAAGCAGGCTGTTCATGAGGTTGCAGATACGCTTCAATTGGGAGAACTTTTAGAGCGCAAACCCGGCCAACTTTCTGGCGGGCAAAGACAGCGCGTAGCAATTGGCCGTGCAATTGTGCGTAAGCCTCGCATAATTTTGTTTGATGAGCCTTTGTCTAATCTTGATGCCAAACTACGTGTTGAGATGCGCATGGAGTTGATGAAATTCCATCGCAATCATAACATTACAACAATCTATGTTACCCACGATCAAGTCGAAGCGATGACAATGGCAGATAAAATTGCCGTTATGGAGAAGGGGCATATTCAGCAATTTGATACGCCCAAAAACCTGTTTTCTGCTCCGGCCAATCCATTCGTTGCGGGTTTCATTGGCTCACCACAAATGAATTTGTTTGATATCACGAAAGTGACCGATGCAAGTTTGCAAACCAGCGGCAACGCCGAGATCAAAATCAACCCAAGTGCGGCATCTCATTTTTCGGATATCGCAGCACTAGGTGTTCGCCCAGAGCATCTCTCTATTCATGAGCAGTCAGACAATTTGAGTATTGAAGCCGAGGTAGACCTAATTGAAAGTCTTGGCGATGAAAGCATCATCCATTTTGTGTCAGGCAATGAACGTATTACTGGGCGGTTTTATACAGAAATTAACTGTCAAATCGGGCAAAAACTGTTTCTATCCTTTGATATGGAACACGTTCATTTATTCGATGAGAAGAACAATAGAGTAAGCTAGTATTTTGAGTTAACTGAAAGGTTTTCGCCTTTCAGCCTCCCGGCAAGATTAACTCGCAAGATTTAATCTTGCCACATCACTTTAGGCGCACCAATCATTTGCAGATCTTCAGGTGCTTCGCCATTGATGCGCCGGATCAGTAATTTGGCAAGCACTTCTCCTGCGCCGATAAGGTCTTCCGAAATCATGTCCAGTCTGGGACGACAAAAGTCTAGCATTGTTGAGGTTCGACGCGAGACAATATCTATATCTTTACCGATGATAACATCAGATTCAATGAGCGCATCGATGAGCGCCAGGCTACCGATATCACTGGAACTAATAATACCATCAGGTAAGCTATGATTGTTGGCAGCACGAAGCACCGCTTCGTGCATCGCAGCTGCGAAAGGTTTCACTCCTTGGGCCGGATTAAGAGTGCTTACTTTGGCACCTTCCTCTTGTGTTGCCCGGTGGAGGCCCGCCTTTGCGTGCTCAAAATAAGTAAGTCCCACTGTGCCTGACGCTATTGCCAGGTTCTTTCGTCCTTTTTGTATCAGTCGTTTTGCCGCCTGATACACGAATGCCTCATTGTCGAAATCATAATAAGCATGAGGAACAGCAAGGTTTGTTCGTCCGTGAGTTACAAATGGAAAGTCCAGCTCTGTTAACAGCTTAACCCGCTTGTCATCTGGTGTAGTATTGGTAAAAATTATGCCATCAGCAGCGTGAGAGGTGGCGATGTCGCGGAAGACTTCTATTTCATCGGTGTGAGCAAAAATGGGTGTGAATGACATTTCATACGGGGTAGCACTTAATGCGGTCGATACGCCGGTAACAATTCGACGTTCAAAGTCAGAAATATCATCGGAGTGGTCAACCGCAACTGTAATTACGAACGTGCGCCCGGTTCGAAGGCCAACACCAGACCTGTTCGGGCGATAGCCTATCTCGCGCGCAACCGCGTGGACGCGTTTGACGGTTTCAGCATTTAGATTGCCACCACCCCTTAGCGCCTTTGAGACAGTCGTTATCGCAAGCCCCGTACGTTCAGCAATCGACTTCAAGGTCGGTTGATTGCGCCGTTTTTGTCTTGGTTCTTGTTCTAACATAAAATTGTTACTTCCATGATACTTAAGCTACCACAAAACCACCCTTATGCCGAGCTTTGAAGTACGTATCTTGATGTTTTCCAAGTACTTTACAGGTTCATTTTAAAACGGCTTGCAACTATGTCCCTTTGGTCGAGTTGTATATTTTTTGGTTTGTAGAAAATACAACGTAATGAAGCACGTCTAACCTTGCCGCGCCGCGCTTTTGCCGTCCTTCATAAAGGTCTTCAAAGACTACGGTCGTAATATCATATTTGCAGCCTTTTCAGCGATCATGATCGTCGGCGAATTTGTGTTACCAGAAGGGATTGTCGGCATAATGGATGCGTCGACAACGCGTAATCCACTCACACCTTTAACTCGCAAGTCCGGCCCAACAACGGCTTCTTCATCTGGTCCCATGCGACAAGTACCAACGGGATGAAAAATTGTTGTGCCAATATCACCGGCAACTTTGGCCAGGTCTTCATCAGATTGATATTTGTTTCCCGGTTTAATTTCGAAAGGCTGATATTTATCCATAGCGGGTTGTCTGGCAAGCTCGCGCGCTAAACGAATGGCACGTGCCGCTACTCTTTTGTCCGCTTCCGCACTCAGATAGTTGGGATTAATTGTTGGATGCGTTGCGGGATCAGGCGTTTTGATGTGGCTTGACCCGCGACTTTGCGGGCGCAATGGCACAACACTGGCCGTGAATGCCGGAAATGGGTGCAATGGGTCTCCGAATTTTTCGAGTGACAACGGTTGGACGTGAAATTCCAGATCTGCAGTTTCAATTTCTGGTCCGGATTTGGCAAATATCCCTAACTGGCTGGGAGCCATTGACATCGGCCCTTTTCGCGACAGAACATATTCAAGACCAATGCCAATTCGCCCCAATATTGAACCTGCTTTCTGATTAAGTGTTTTGACATTTTTGACACGAAAAGCAACACGTAGTTGCAAATGGTCCTGTAGGTTTTCACCCACTCCATCTGATTGATGAACTACATTGATCCCCATTTTTTTCAGGTGTGTTGGGTTGCCTATCCCTGACAATTCCAAAATTTGCGGAGAACCCACTGCACCCGCCGCTAATATAACTTCGCCATTGGTCAGATATGTCTCACTTTTACCGTAACGTTCTACCTCAACACCACATGCGCGTTTGCCTTCGAATATGACACGTTGTACCTGCGCATGGGTTATTACAGTCAGGTTAGTACGTTTCTTGGCAGGTCGTAAGAAACCTTTGGATGTGTTCCATCGCCAGCCACTTTTTTGGTTTACGCGGAAATAGGAAGAACCTTCATTATCTCCACGATTGAAATCTTCAACCTTGGAGATTCCTACCTGTTCGGCCGCATTTTGATAGGCATCCAAAATTTCCCAAGACAGACGTTGTTTTTCTACGCGCCACTCGCCACCTGATCCGTGCATTTCATCAGCGCCATCATAATAGTCTTCCGATTTTTTGAAGTAGGGTAAAACATCCTCCCAACCCCATCCTGTATTTCCCATCTGACGCCAACCGTCATAATCATTTGCCTGCCCTCGCATATAGATCATACCGTTGATTGATGAGCATCCGCCTAAAACCCGCCCGCGAGGGTAGTTCAATGCACGCCCATTCAGTCCTTCTTGTTCGGTTGTTTTATATTTCCAATCAGTGCGGGGGTTACCCATGCAATAAAGGTATCCAACCGGTACATGTATCCAGATGTAGTTATCTTTACCGCCGGCTTCTAACAGCAGAACTTTGTTCTTTGGGTCTGTTGACAAGCGGTTAGCCAGAACACAACCTGCGGATCCGCCACCAACAATGATAAAGTCGTAATTTGTAGAAGATTCGATCATGATACTGCCTGTCGTTGAAGAGGTGATGAAGTCTTGTGCTCCAAATGCGTGGTTATAAGATTCTTAGTTCGTAGCCACATGAGCGTACATACTAATATGAGCGTTCTAAAAGCAGTAAGGTAGGCTTTTTCCGAAAGGTGACAGTTATGCAAAAATTTGATATTTAAAGCGATACTTTTTCCGCTACGATTAAGCCATATAGGGTTTGCGCTTTTCGCAACCATACTGTTCATCTTCGTCCTTTCCTTAAAATATTAGAAACTTAGTTATTCAAAAAATAGACCGATCGACTAGTTAAATATGAAAAATTACCGCGCATACCCTGATAAAAAACCTTTCATAAATTGGCGTAGTGGTGCTTCGGACTGTTCGAGTTTAGCGCGCAAAACAGCACCTTCCCAGCCGATCCAGAAATACTCAGCTGCGGCATCGCAATCGATATCAGGGTGAATTTCACCCATGTCGACTGCTGCTTTTAAGCAGGTGGCAGTCCGGTTCTGCCAAGTGTGAAAAACATCAATCAATAGATTGCGATATGCAGGAGGTAGTGCACCCATTTCCTGACCCAGGTTACCCACAAGGCAGCCGCGCGTAAATTCAAACCGTTGCATGCCAATTACTGCATCCTCAACAAAATCTTCCATTCGTTGAAGAGGTGCGCGCGCTTCATTAAGTAATATGCGGTCTAATTTCGACGTGAAATAAACTGCGTACCGGTCAATTAGTTGAGCGCCGAAAGCTTCTTTACTTTTGAAATAATGATAAAATGACCCTTTGGGAACATCGACGCTCCGTAGGATTTCATCAATACCTGTCGCCGAAAAACCTTTTGCGGTTAGTGCTGCCACTCCGGCGTTCAAGAGCGCTTCGCGGGTTTCGCTGTGGCCAGTCATTTCTTTGGGTGGTCGGCCACGGCGACGTTTTTCAGTATTCGTTTGCAAGTATATAGCTCCAGTATCTAGTTATTTTATTAGACCGATCGTCTATTAAAAGTCAAGAAGGCTTTAAAATTGTGTTTTTCGCGGGCATGATTTAGTTTTGTGTTACATACGACCCATCAGACTAACCTGATAGAAATATGCTTGTTTGAAGTTGATAAAAGAGTCAAGAATACATCAACTTAGGTATACTCATAGATTGTTATTAACAATGTATTTAGGGCAGTTGTGGGTTCTTGTGTATATAATAATCCATTTTTTAAGTAATCCGCCATCGGAAATATTTGGAATTTAGGGTTATATTCTCATTTCATAAATTTACATTGGGCTTGCCAGATAAAGAGTGGTTCTTTCTGTGGGGTCGCAAGCGTACGTTTCTCCATGTTAGTAGCGGTGCTGGATTTATTTGATAACAATAGCTCCATACCTCCGCCTCCATGAATCTTCATGAAAGCAGTATAAACTGATGGATTTCTTCAAAAGATTATTTCACAGCAACATGAGATCGGATATGTGTGATTACTTTTCTAACAAGTTCGTCAGCGTGCGTTTCATCTCTTGCTTCAATATAACACCGCATTTCCGGAGCATTTCCTGATGGGCGAAGATGAATTATATCTTCATTATCAAGTGTTACACGCAAACCATCAATTGTGTTGATGTTGGCGATTTTTCCAAATGATGCAAAAAAACGATCACTTGAAACTCTGTTATTTTTAAGTTCGGCAATTAGTTTTTGACCAACATCGGTTGGAAACTCCTGAATACGACCTGCCTGGGTGGTGGGTAGAGCATGATCTATCACCAACTCTGAAAGCGACTTATTCCTAGAAAAAGCCAGAGAAAGTGGTGCCAGAATTGGTAATATACAATCTCGTGTTGGTAATGCATCAAGTGTTTTGCTACCTATCGCAATATCATTTGCAACAAGAAAGCCACCGTTAGCTTCAAAGCCTGTAACGCGTGTGCCGCCTTGTGCAATTGCTTCATTCATTGCTTCGATAACGTAAGGTGACCCGACGCGTGTTTTGGTGACTTTCACATGATCGGTATCTTTAATTCCGGAGTTGGAACTAATTGGTGTGGCTATCCTGTCAGCTTCTAAGAAGCGACATGTAATAAAGCCAAGCACATCACCTTTGATAACCTTGCCATTTTCATCTGATAAAAGCGGTCGGTCCGCATCTCCATCGGTAGAGATGATAGCGTCAAGGTTATATTCTGGCGTCCATTTTTTAATCGCGGCTTGAGTTTCTTCGCTCACTGCTTCCGTATCCACTGGAATAAAGCCCTCCGAACGACCAAGCGAGATGGTCTCCGCACCAAATGATTGTAATAAATCATGCAAGAAATCACGTGCAACGGAGCTATGTTCATAAATACCAATGCGTTTGCCCAAAAATGCATCTGCTGGAATTAATCCGGAAAATCGCTCGGCAAAAAGCTTCATTGCAGCCTTATGTTCATTGCTAATATTGAAGGTGTTAGCTGCGGTTTGAATTTCAACGTCATTTGCAAAATTCGCGATAGCTATTTCATCTGTTTTATCGATTTCACCATCTCTACGGTAGAATTTGATACCATTCCGGTCCGATGGAATATGTGAACCGGTAATCATAATTGATGCTGAAGCATTCTTCATGGCGTAATTTGCAAGTGCTGGTGTCGGCAAGGCACCACAATCTATCGGAACGAACCCTTCGAGAAATACTGCATTGAATGTTTGAGTTGCAATTTTCAGGCTTGAGGGGCGAAAATCTTGTCCAATATAGACATTATCCCCCTTCTTCGCAGAACCTTTAGCAATTAGATGACGTAGATAGCCGCGTACATGTCGTTCGCAGGTTCCATCTGTTATATCTTCGACAAGTCCACGTAGACCGCTTGTGCCAAATCTTGCGGGCATTATCGTTTCCTCTTGCGAGTCTGATTTAAAATATCACAATGCATCTTTATGTTCTAAATATTCGATGAAAGCGCAAAAGACATGATAGAAAGTGCTTGAGGGCATATTCTCAGACACAACATGTCCTTTATCATCGATTCCATCATACCACCCACCCTCTATTGGAGTGTTTAGATATCTATTATAAAGCTGATCAAGCATACGAACCTGCAAGTTGCCATCCACATGCATGTTATGCTGTTCCATCGCAATGGAAGCTTTTAACGCCTCGGTCTGGCACCACATTCGCCCAATTGGTGAAAGGTTGGTGCCATCAGCATTGACGAATTGTGCAACGCCATCGGTCTTTACATGATGACCAAAAGAGAGCGCTGTCGCATAAATTTTTCGCGCGTAATTGTAAACAGACCGATCTCCAGACATTTTTGAGTATCTTAGAAGCAGCCAGACCCATTCGTAATGATGCCCTGGCTCCACCAGATTGGTGCCATCTTCAAGTGGTGTCCAAGATGTGTCAAACATTTCATGCACACGCCAGTTTTCATGATCAAAGAATTTAGTCTTGAATAAATCGACAAGTTTTGCAGCTCGATCAAGATAGTCCTGTTCTCCAGTTGCTTCATACCAAGCAAGCATTGCCTCAAAGAAATGCATGTGCGGATTGGCCCTGCGAATATCGGGCTTCTTCGTTGTTTCGAAGTAACCACCCAGGTCAGGATCAGCTAATGTCTCATCCACGAATTTAAGCGTTTTTTCACCCCATTCTTTAGCAAGTGGAGACTTTGTCGCCTGCCACAAGGTCGCCATTGCAAGTAGCACAAAGCATTGATCATACATATCGCGCATGTCATCTTGTATTGTTCCATCGGGATTATATAGGTGAATGAAACCGCCATCATCATGCCAGCCCGTTGTAATTAATGTATTTAGGCAATGGTCGGTAATCCTGACGCATTCATCGCGATTCCAACCGAGTTCATATGCTTTCGCATAGCAATAGATTTGTCGCGCTGTAACTCTGAGACGTCTTTGGCCAAGATCAACAGGGTTGCCTGCGTAATCCAGTGCTTCATGGGCACCGCCGAATTTATAGTCAAATCCATGTTCAGCCCAGAAAGGAAGCGCTTTATCAAAGACCCAATTTTTAACGGTATCAATATAGGGAACGGTTTTACCAGATGTATTGACCATTTTGGGCGGCCAGCTTGTTTTGGATATTTGATCATGAAGTTCTTTGACCATATGACTTTTATCGCGATGAACCACCATCAAAGCATCGGCGAGAGAAACAATAACCAAATCATCTATGCCTGCCACTGCCACGGGGCGATCTTGTACTCTTATATAGCTATTACTAACTTTATGTGAGACAATGTCACCTATCAACACATTGTTATTTTTGTCTTGAGGTGAGATCTCATACAATCGGTTCCAAGAGCCTAAGTCGCTCCAATCGAAACTGGCTTCTATAGTACGAATATGTGTGGCACTTTGCATTATTCCATAGTCAATAGATATTTTCTTGCATCGTTCAAAATCTGCTTCTCTTAAGAAGAGAAGGTTACCTTCACGTTTTCCGTTTTGTGATGCTAATTTTGCATGATGCCAAATGTCTGGTTGCTGTCGCTCCAACTCAGTTACCATATCTTTAACGCGGAACATGAATATGCCGCCATTCCAGAAAAAGGAGCCTGCTTCGAGAAATGCTTTGGCGTCTTCTGCGTTTGGTTTTTCTTTAAAGCGCAGCACGTCATAAATTGGGCCATTGTCGTCAGCATGTTCAATATAACCAAATTGTGTCTCGGGTCGCGTAGGTTTTATACCAATGGTCATTATTCCACCAGAAACTGCAACAGATTGAGCTGCCGTCTGCATGACTGAATTAAAACTTTTGATATCGGTCACATGGTGGTCCGAAGGAAGGATTAAGACAATTTGATTTGGATCGGTGTCTGCCAACTCTGCAATTGCCGCTGCAATTGCTGCTGATGTTTCGCGCATGCAAGGTTCTAGTATTATACTATCAATATCTGCAATTGAAGTGCGACACTGTTCCGAAATTTCAGCAGCAAAATGCGTGGAGCCGATCACGCAAGCTGAGCCATACAATTCTTCATTTCCGTTTGCGGCGGCAACTCTATCAAGTGTGGCGACAAGCATTGTCTTTTTGCCAGCTAGTTGGTGAAACTGTTTCGGGGCATGTGCTCGTGATAATGGCCATAAACGACTGCCAGAGCCACCACACAAAATAATCGGTGTTATGTTCAAGTTTAAATTTCCTCTTAAATGCCTTGTTGAAGAGTATATTGTAAGTGCAAATATTTTGTTACGGTTCCGCGAGGCTTTATAAGCGTGGGTTGATACCAAATTGAATTTGTAAATGACACCTTGTTGAGACATGATGACATTTTCGTTTTATTATAATGAGGGTGTGACAAGTGAATTGTTGCGCATGTTACTTCTTTATCTATCAAACCTGAAACAGTCCACATACGAGTTTCTCAATCTAAATTAAATCCGTTCAAAACCTCGCTCACTGCTAACAAAATATGGCGGGTTTCTTGATTGAGTCACGAGCTGGGATGATTTTACTCCAATAAGGCGGTTCTAATGATCAATCATGTAAGCGGGCCTTCGTTCTACTTATTTAGAGGGCGTAGTATTATGGCATGCTATACAATCTTCGTGAAAATGAAGTTTGGTGCTCATTACGGCTAATGTTTTCATAAGCCTAACGTCAATATTGATTGCTAATGTATATATGCTGTTATTTCATCGGAGTCGTACTGTTTAATGTGGGTTGAGAAACTTGTGATGTAGTCTTTCTCGGGTACCTTTATTCTTTCTCAGTGCGCCGTACTAAATGTCGTACTAGATATTGTATATTTAAGCATTCATCTGTCTATAAGCCATGAAAAAGCCCAGTATTTGTCTGTTTCAGAAAAGTAGAGTAATGTAAGCTTGGACTGACATTAAAGGCACCACGAAATTAATTTTACTTTTTGTGATATTTTTGTGAAATATAGTTTGACATGTTTTATTGTTTGGTTCTATAAGGCGTCTACCGGAGCTTGGCAGCTTAGGTTGCCGGCGGGCTTCAACGTGTTTGTTGAGGACAGCGGGTTTCGGTAAGGCTTCATAGAGGCGGCGGCATTTGATCCAGCTTAGTTTTAAGCGAGTTGGGGATGGTGGTTTTTGCGCCTCTAAGAGATGTTTTTATAGCATCTGATCTTTGACAATTGAATATTGTAAGAAAGAGAAACGTGGACGGCGGGCTCGGTGAATGGTTCTGAATTTATTTGGAATACATTCGATAAGAGACTTTGGCGGTCACGTTTCAAGAGAAGTTACACAGTGACAAAAGATATTTCGGTATCTGGTGTTATCGTGCAAGTTCTCGTCAATTTGACGTAAACGTGACGTAAAAGCCAATATCAAATTTCTCAACTTGAGAGTTTGATCCTGGCTCAGAACGAACGCTGGCGGCAGGCTTAACACATGCAAGTCGAACGATCTCTTCGGAGATAGTGGCAGACGGGTGAGTAACGCGTGGGAACCTACCTTATTCTACGGAATAACAGTTAGAAATGACTGCTAATACCGTATACGCCCTTCGGGGTCTGTCTCG
>NZ_LS999836.1 GCF_900537175.1 Lentilitoribacter sp. Alg239-R112
AGCCTGATAATATATCCTGACTGCGGATTAGAACGACCCAGTTCAACTGCCACTGCAACAGAAAGAACATAGTTCTGGTCACTGGCGTAAGTTTCTGAAAGTGTATTGACGACCGAGCCAGTCGTAAGCCAACCAACATTTGAGCCTTCATCAGCTTCGCCTGCTATATGTGAGGCTAATGGATTATGATCACCTGCAGTGCCTGTGCGAACCCAACCAGGAGCATCATATGAATATCCGCCATCATCGAACGCCTCATCTTCAAGGCCGGCATTGACAATAAAGATATCGCGACCTTCATTAGATACAACATCATCATTTGCTAAAGTGGCCATTCGACGTACTCCAATTAAATTATTCTAATTGAAAGACATGATGGTTAAGTCGATTTTTGATACAATTACAAATTTTAGGGGGTTGACATATACAACTCCCAAAAACAGCAACATATACTAAATATAATCGGCAAGTTTTAGGGGTGTCGACGGTTAAATATTACAAGATTATTGCATTATAAAACCCAATGTAAATTCTACGTCTGTGGTGATGACAGACATTCACTCATTTGCACAAAATATTTATTGAATACCAAGGCAGATGACATACATATTGTGTGCCTGAAAACAATGGCAGGGGCAGAAGGGTTCGAACCCTCGACCTACGGTTTTGGAGACCGTCTGTGTTCGTACTAAGAAATTGTTTTATTGTCTTTTTTCAAACAATTTTCTTTCTTGGGTAACAAATTGGGTAAATAAATCACATTTTTGCGATTTCGTTTAATTAGCTCTTTCAACAGATTTGCGCCACAGGTCCCGTGAATGCTTCCATAATTTACTCCAAAGCAGAAGTTAATCTGCTTTGGGAACTATTTATCTGAGATTAAATGAACTTGAAATCATCCTGATGAAGATCAGCAACTAACACATTGTTTAAAACAATAGAATTATCAGCATCAATAGTAATTGTTGTATTGGTTCCATCATCAACTGCAGCCGCGAGAACCTCGGCATAGGTATCAAATGCCGCTAACCCTTGCAACTCAACAACATCATCTGAACCCGCACCAGCTGTGAAATCAGTAATAACA